>JANQGB010000531.1 GCA_028277545.1 Phycisphaerae bacterium
CGTACACACTCGACGCTCACGCAATCCTGGTGGAGGACTACCTGGAGATGCGGCCGGAACGGAGGGCGCAGGTCGAACAGATGCTCGCCGAGCGGCGGCTGTTTATCGGACCGTGGTACACGCTGCCGGACGCCATGAACACGGGCGGCGAGGCGCTGGTGAGGAATCTCATCCGAGCCCGAGCCGTGGCAGACTCTCTGGGCGGCAGGTGCATGCGGGCGGGGTACACGCCGAACAACTGGGGTCAGCCCAGCCAGATGCCGCAGCTCTTCCGCGGTTTCGGGATTGACAGCGCCCTGATATATCGCGGCATCAGCCCTCACGAGTGCCCCTCTGAGTTCATCTGGGAGGGGGCAGACGGCTCGGAGGTCCTGGGTCACCGCTTCGCGAGACTGGCCCGCTACAACTGGTACTACCTGGTCTACCGGCCGGCCACCCGCGGCGTGGAACCGACCGAAAAGCAGACGCTGCTGGCCGGCTCGACTGAGAAGCCCTTTCGTATTGCCGACAACCGCTCTCGGGCAACTCCGAACTTCCGCCTGCTCGATCCTGCAGTGCGTTGCGACGACGGCCGGGCGGCAGAGGCCGTCCGGGCCATGCTCGACCTGGAAGGGCCCGACAGTTCTACCGGCCTCTTCCTGTCCATGCACGGACACGACATGTCCGTGGCCCATCCGCTGGACGCCGACGTCGTGAAGGCTGCCGTGGACGCACTGCCGCCTGGCTGCACGGTCAAGATGTCCAACCTGGAGGACTTTATCGAATCAGTGCGGGTGGGTCTCGACGCCGAAACCGCCACCCGGCTGACTGGCGAACGGCGCATGAACCTCAAGGAAGGCTTCTGGACCTACCTGCTGCCGGGCACCATCTCCGCCCGCACCTATCTCAAGGTGCTCAACACCGAAGCAGAAGATGCACTGACCGGCGAGGCGGAACCGCTGGCCTGCCTGGCCACGGCCCTGGGCGGAGAGTACCCCGCGCGGTACCTGGAGCGCGCCTGGGGATTCCTGCTGAGCAACCACACCCACGACGCCAACGCCGGCTGCGCCCCGGACCGCGTCTGCGCGGACATGGAGTATCGCTATCGACAGTGTCTCGACATCGCCGACATCTGCTCGCAGGACGCTATGAAACACATCGCCCGCAACCTCGACGGAGGCGCAGGCCCGGCGGGCGAGATCAAGCTGGTGGTCTTCAACCCTCTGCCCCGGACCCGCAGTGAGGTGGTTGAGTTCGAGTTGGCCATCCCCGAAACGAGTGCGGCCAGGTCCGTACGGCTGGTCGACGAGACCGGTCAGGAGTGCGAGATCGACGTCGTCGGAAGCAGAGACGATTCACTCTTCGTCGATAACCACTGGGACGTGCCGACCTACACAGAGGTGACGACTTTCAAGGCACGAGCCCTGCTCAACAACCTGCCACCCCTGGGATACGCAACGTTCGGTGTTCAGCCCCGCGAGGACGAACCTGAGCCTGGCGAAACGCTGGCCAGGGCGGACTTCGTGATGGAGAACGAACACCTGCAGGCCAGCATTCGACCCGACGGGACGGTAGACCTGCTCCATCACGCGACCGGCAGAACCTACTACGGGCTGAACCACTACCGCGATCAGGGAGAGGCGGGCAATGCGTGGACTCACCAGTCGCCGGCTGAAGACGAGGTTATCGAGACCCGAGGCGAGACGGCCAAGCTAGAGTGGACTGAACGAACGCCGCTATCCGCAACGGTGCGTGCCACCGTGACCATGCTGGTGCCGGCGGAAGGTGTGGACGGCAAACATCGAAGCCCCGAGCGCGTAGCACTGACGCTCGACACCTACTACACCGTCCTCAAGGGTGATCCTCGCCTGCTCGTGCGGGTCGAGTTTGACAATCGGGCTCGCGATCATTGGCTGCGGGCGGTGTTTCCCACCGACGTCGAGACGACGGTCGTACACGCGGACACTCACTTCGATGTAGTGGAGCGCACCATCAAGCACCCGGACGACCAGGGGTGGATCGAGCCCTTCAGCGGCACCGCCCCAATGCACTCGATGGTTGACCTCAGCGACTCTGGCGGTGGGTTGGCGCTGCTGACTGCGGGATTGCTGGAATACGAGGTCTTCGACGACGCACGCCGATCGCTGGTCCTCTCGCTGGTACGGTCGTTCCCTATCAAGCTGCAGGTCTCGGAGGAGAAGATGGAGGTCCTGCCGGACACCGGCGTGCAATGTCCCGGGCCGCAGTGTTTCCGATACGCCCTGCTGCCGCACGCGGGCGACTACGTGGCATGCGAGGCCCTCCTATGGGCCCGGCGGCTCAATAATCCGCCGCGTGCCGTCCAGATCGCGCCGGCCGGCGGGCACCTGCCGCCGCGATTCAGCCTGATTCGGGTAGAGGGTCGAGGTTTGGTCGTCACCGCGGTCAAGAAGGCGGAGCGGTCGAACGAACTGCTGATTCGCCTCTTCAACAGCAGTGCTGAGACCCAGGAAGGGACCGTGTCCTTTGGCTGCGACGTTGCGTCACTGACCGTGGCGAAGCTGGACGAATCGCCGAACGAGACGTTACCGGTGGCCGACAACAGTATTAGTCTATCGGTGCCGCCCAAGAAGATTCTCACTCTACTGGCCGAACTCAAAGAAGGTTGATCCGCCTGACGGCGGCTCGTGCAGGAGCTCTGACTCGATGATCCTCAAGAACAAGACTTATGACCTGGTAGCCGCGGGACACATCTGTCTCGACATCATCCCGGGTATCCCCGACACCGGCGCCACCCGCATGGAGCAGATATTCCGACCGGGAAGCCTGCTGAACGTAGGCCCCTGCGCCGTCAGTACCGGAGGACCGGTCTCCAACACCGGGATTGGCACCGTCAAGCTCGGCTGCAAGGTCGCCTTCATGGCCAAGGTAGGTGATGACGAGCACGGCCGGATCATCCGCCGGCTGCTCGACGAGTCGGGCAGCAGCGACGGTGTCAAGGTCGGATCGGAGACCTGCAGCTCCTATACCGTGGCGCTGGCCCCGCCCAATATCGACCGCATGTTCCTGCACTGCCCTGGAGCCAACAACACCTTTACCAGCGACGACGTGGATTACAGCCTGGTCGCCGAGGCGGGCATCTTCCACCTGGGCTATCCGCCGCTGATGAAGAGCCTGTACGAGAACGACGGTGCGGCACTGGCCGAGACCTTTCGCCGGGCGAAGGAGGCCGGGGCCACGACCTCGCTGGACATGTCCCTGCCCGACCCCAACAGCCCCTCCGGTCACGCCCCCTGGCCCAGGATACTGGCCAACGTACTGCCACACGTCGACATCTTCCTGCCCAGCCTGGAGGAGTCCTTCTTCATGCTGCACCGGGACGATTTCCTGAGTCGCAAGGCCGCTCACCGCGGTGCCGAACTGGTCGATCACGTATCTCCTGAGGAGTGTTCCGCGATGGCGGGCAGATTCCTGGAGATGGGCGTCCGCATGACGGCGCTCAAGGCCGCCCACCGAGGCTATTACTTCCGCACGGCCGACAAGTCTGCCTTCGCCCGCATGGGGGCCGTCAGGCCCGCCGATGAAGACAACTGGTCCGGGCGAGAGCTGTGGTGCCCCGCGTTCTGCGTGAACCCGATCCTGAGCGCCACCGGCTCAGGCGACTCTTCCATCGCCGGATTCCTTACCTCCTTCCTCCGCGGCCTGCCCATCGAACAGTGTCTGCGCGTAGCCAACTGCACCGGCCACCAGAACCTGCAGGAACTGGACGCCCTGTCCGGGATCCATTGCTGGGACGAAACCTGGGCCATGGTCAGCGACAGTAACCTGCTGGTCATCGACCCCAACGTGGACGCCTCCGGCTGGCAGGCGGATGAACAGCTCCAGCTCTGGATAGGACCGAACGACACGCGATATTAGCGCACCGGGTACTCCTGCTCGTCGGGTCTGGGCAGCCGTTCTTCAACGCTGGGCAGCGGCGGGCCGCCGCGCTGTGGCTCGGCCACGTAGTAGTAGGCGGTGCTGCTGTAGTCGTTGCTCAGCTTGTTGGCGTGGCCGTGCTCGATGGATACGTGGATCGACTTGCGGAACCGGATGGGGTCCTCGACGTGATATCGGTAGACCGAATTCTTGCCCTTCCAGGGCCATTCCTTGGTGCCGCTGTAGAGCAGCACGCCGTGGTAGGGGCCCTGGTATTCCTCCCTCGGTGAATAGGCGCAGTTGTACCAGTCCTCCGTACCCGTGCCGTGCAGGGATGGCGGCCAGGATTCGCCGTCGATGAAGATCATGTCGTCGCCCTCACCGTACCAGTCGTTCTTCTGGCGCTCGAAGACGTCTATGTCCAGGTGGGCGCCGCAGTAGATGCCGTTGCCCTGCGCGTCCAGGATGACGTAATTGTCCTTGTTGGAGAGATTGAGACTCCGCTTGTCACCGCCGTGGTGCATCGTCTGGGCCCACTTGTCGATGTCGGTGTTGTGCAACTCGGCGTACTCCTCGCCCCACCCGGTGGTCGGGTTCTCGCGCCGCCACTGAGTGTGGAACAGCCCCATACCGTCCAGGACCGCTGGCGAATCGTACTGCTCGTAGTCGATGTAGAAGTAGTGCGGATGCCCCTCCGCACCCGGATTCTCCACCTCAATCCTGGCCGACCTGGCAAAAGGCATCGGCCAGTAACAGTTGAGCCCCAGACCGTCCTGCGGGCTCATTTGCAGCACGGCGGTCACGAAGTTCTTCTGCCGGGCGTGCCCCAGGCCAAAGAAGTCGCCGATGGGACATTCCACGCTGGGCTCGGTGCAGTCGTCCCAGTAGAAGCGCAGCACCACCCGTCGCAGGTAATCACGGTCGGCAAACAGGGCCGTCATCCAGATATGGCGAATGCACCCGGGCCCTTCAAGCTCCGCCAGCGTCTTGGTCTCGCCACCATCGACCTGTACGAAGTCCTTGTTACCCCCGGTGCGATCGTAGCTGCTGGCTCTCTTGCTGCGGTAGTCGCGAAGCTTGGGCAAACCGGCCAAACCTGAGAACGGAAGCATGTGCAAATCTCCCTGAGTCGTGGTTTCTTTCCATACCGGCTCGGCATTGTAGCGGCTGCCCATCCTGCACCCAAGCGTTGCCGTGCGGCCCGTGCAGAGCACCCGGATGCGCGGTCTGCGCCCGCAGTCAGCTCTACGACGGCGTCGCCGACAGCGGCAGACGCGATTCAGAAGGGAAACAGGCGACGCAGGTCCTCTGGCGTGTTGACATTGGCCAGCCGGCTCTCATCCTCCGGCCCGGCCGTTAGTGCTGCAACCCGAACGCGGGATAAGACCCGCTGGAGACTCGCCCTGCCGGTCGCCAACTCCTGTTCAGCCATGGCCCGCATTCCAGGATGGTACAGGGCGCAACAGGCGTGGTACGTGCGCTGACCGTCACCGCGGGCGAACGCCACGGCGTCAACGCCTGGTCCAGCATGAGACCAGAGAGTCCTGAGTACCTCGGGGGCCAGGCAGGGCATATCGCAGGCCAGGAGAAGCGCCCATCGATCCGCCACGTAGGTCAACAGGGAGCACAAGCCCGCCAGCGGACCGGAGTCCGGTCTGGCATCCGGCAGAGTGGGAAGGTGCGCCAGTGATGGGGGCAACTCGGCGTTGGAGCCCAGGACGACGACTTCAGCCGCCACTTGACTCGCGACGCCGGCGACGTGGCCGACGAAGCTGGTTCCGTCAGGGCGGCGCAACTGTGTCTTCGGCCGCCCCATGCGCCGACTGCCGCCGCCCACCAGGACTCCGGCCACACAAGGTATCGAGGGAAGTAAAGGTCCGCTGGCGGAGTTCTGCATTTGCAGACTCGGCTCCAGAGCGACCGCCGAGGCGGACAACTCAGGTCAACTCTTCTTAGGCTGCACCGTGATACGCTGTCCGGGATGTAGACGCCCAATATCCACGACGCGGGCCAGAAAACCACAACGCCCTACTACGAAGTCTTCCAGCTTGGGATAGATCTTGTCCAGCACGAAACACGGCTTGCGCAGCAGGGACAGCTCGAGAGTCGGCCCGTTCTCGAATAGAAGCCGGTCACCCACCTCCATCTGCTGAACGTTCAGGCCGCGGACGGTCAGGTTCTCGCCCATTATACCCTCTGCCACCGGGTATCCCTCGGACTTGAGCTCATCCAGCAGCTCCAGATCCTGTATGGACACCGCCCGATCCGGATGGCAATGCTTGTCATGGTCGTGCCCGTCGCCCACCAATCCGTCGGTGGTTACCTCGGCCTGCTCTACCGGCTGTTTGGGCACGCCACCCGGGGAAATACACACCGCTACGACTTCCGCAGTCACGTCTGCCTCCTGTTTCTGGCTCCGCCAGATCGCCGAGCCCTTGCTGGTTACCTCGATCTCGATGAATCCGGCTTGGGACGCAGGCCAGGCCCGGCCTGCTTGCCGGGTGTCGCACGCCGACGCGAATCGCTAAGTCCGCTTCCAGCGGGCTTCTCGTGGCTTGGGACAACAGATCAACCAGTTGAGTTTCTTCCAGACCATTGATCGTACTGCCTCCCGTGTCTGAAGACTGGCATCGAGAACCCCGCTAAACCGGGGTCGGGTATACCGGCTCACGATTCGTCAACCCGGCATAAATGCCGGGCCTAGCGCCTGAATGCCGCCATTCCCGCCTGTTGGCCGGGCCTAGCGCCTGAATGCCGGCCATTCCCGACTGTTGGCCGGGCCTGGCGCCTGCTGGCCGACTCTTTCCATCAGTTGGCCGGCCCTTACCGCCCGTGTGCCGCACCTGCCTCGCTTGCCAGTGCGTCCAATCCGGCTACGGGCTCTGCTCGCGCGGTTGCAGTTGCTTCCCGAGTTCGGCGGACATCTTCGCCCACGGGCCGGCGTTCCACGCTTCCCGCAACAACCTGCTAACCCCCGATCGCGATCATAGGCTGGCTCTTGCTTCGTTGCCCTTGCGGGCGCTTACCTGCTACGACTGTCTGTAGCAGAGCGTCCGCCCGCTGCTCATCTAGTACGCGTCCATCCCAGGCCTCACTCAGCGCGGCACCGTCTTGATCGAACAGGCAGGCCAGCACATGTCCCTGGGCACTTATGCGCATGCGCCGACAACTGTCGCAGAAAGGCCGAGTGGTCGAAGCGATCACACCGACGACTCCTCGGACTCCCGGCCCCTGGATCGCATAGTCGGTGGCCGGCTGGCCCGAGGGCGCTGTCAGAGGCCGCATGACAAACCGCCGACCCAGCGTTTCGAGAATTCGGGATGCGGGCACCAGGTGCCGATCGACCACATGACTCATCGGTCCGATGGGCATGACTTCGAGAAAGCGAACCACACAGCCCCGGCGCATACCCCACTCCGCTATCTCCACCAGTTCGTCATCGTTCACGCCGCGCTGAACCACGACGTTGATTCTCACGGGCGACAGACCCACGTTGACGGCCGCCTCGATGCCTCGCAGTGTACGGGCGACATCGCCACCCCGGGTAATGGCTGCAAAGCGGCGCGGGTCAATCGTATCCAGCGAGATGTTGACCCGGGCCAATCCCGCACGTCGCAGCCGCTGGGCCTGCGCCGCCAAGGCCTGGGCATTGGTGGTCAGCGTGACCTCCTCCAAACTCGACAGGGAGCTGAGCCGGGCGATCA
>JANQGB010000651.1 GCA_028277545.1 Phycisphaerae bacterium
CTGATTTACAAGCTGATGCTGGCGCAGGGACATGAAACGGGGCGGGGCGTGGCCCGGACGCTGGGTGTACCGGGAAAACCTACGCTGGAACTGCTGGCCCGACTCAAGTCGGCCCAGATGGTCCACTACAAGGACGCGGCCGCTATGGCCGACTTCAACTACGCCCTCACCGACGCCGGCCGGACGCGGGCTCGCGCTTACCTTGAAGAGTGCGCCTACATCGGCCCCTGCCCGGTGCCGCTGGAGAAGTACGTCGATTCGGTTCACCGGCAGAGCATCCATTACGAGAAGCCAGGACGGCAGGCCCTGGATCACGCGTTTGAGGATCTGCTGATTTCGGAAGCCATGCTCGACAAGCTGGGGCCGGCCATCAACTCCGGGCGCGGACTCTTCCTGTTCGGGCACCCTGGAAACGGCAAGACTAGCATCGCCGAACGCATAACGGCCTGCTTCGGCACCAACGTCTGGGTGCCGCACGCCATCATAGTGGACGGCGAAATCATCAAGTTCTACGACCCGGAGAACCACGTGGCGGTCAAGAGCAACAAACCCGCGCTACTCAAGAGCGAAGCTCACGACCCGCGCTGGATCAAAATCCGGAGACCAACCATCGTGGCCGGTGGCGAGCTGACCATGGCAGGCCTGGAGCTGCAGCACAACCAGTTCACCAAGATCACCGAGCCATCCCTGCAGCTCAAGAGCAACTGCGGCACGCTGGTTATCGACGACTTCGGCCGGCAGCGAATGAACCCCGACGAGTTGTTGAACCGTTGGATCGTGCCCCTGGAGAAACGTTACGACTACCTGAGCCTGGCCAATGGCAAGAAGATCCAGGTGCCGTTCGATCAGCTGATCATCTTCTCGACCAACCTCGAGCCGCGGGATCTGGTCGACGATGCCTTCCTGCGCCGGATTCCCTACAAGATCAACGTGCCGGACCCGACCGAGAGCGAGTTCCGCGAGTTGATGCGGATCATGGCCAGGCAGCAGGAGATGGAGTACGTAGAAGACGCGGTGGACTATGTCATCGAGACCCACTACCGCAAGAGCGAGCGCCCGTTCCGCTGCTGCCACCCCCGCGACCTCCTGGGGCAGATCATAGATTATGCCTCCTACCGCGATCAGCCGGCAGAGATGACGGCCGAAGCCTTCGACCACGCCGTGGAGAACTACTTCGCGGTGTTCTAGAGGATGCTGGTCCTGCACGGCGTTCGAGTACGACCTCACGGATGAGGAGTCCCCAACTCCTCGGCCCGTGACAGGCACTGCGCTCTCTTGGCCGGCTCGTTCAGCGCGTCGTAGATTCTCGCCAGCGCAGCGTAGTCGGCGGCAGCGCCTGCCCGCAGCGACCCGCTGGATTCCTGATCGATGCCCGGTGCCGCAGAGCGTGCTACGCGGTACTCGGCACGCGTGCGGATGGCGATCGCCCTGGCCCTGGGCAGGGCAGTCTGGCCTGCCAGGCGCACGGCGGCGTCCAGGTGTTTCTCTGCCTGGACGTGCTGGCCCTGCATAGCGTTCAAGAGACCGATAGCCGTGTGGCAGCGTGCCATCACCGTGTTCAGCTCGGCGGCCGCGGGCGATTCCAGCGCGCGCCGGGCCGCCGCCTCGGCGCGTGTCACTGTCGCCGGCCGAGTGCTTTCGTCGGTCAATCGATGGTGAAGCCTCCAGGTCAGGTACTCCGCCTGGTATACGTCCACCGTGGCATTCCATCGATCGAAACGCAGCGGTACGCGGTCCGAATCTGCTTTGGAGTCGCGCTGGCGGGCCTCCAGGTCTGACAAAGCATCGCGCAGTTTGTCGAGGCCAACTCCGGCCCGTTCAAGAAGCCGCACGGCCTGGCAGGATTCTGCTGAGCACGTGCCGAAGTGCCCGCTGGATTGAACGTCACCGGCCTTGGCGACCTCCTGGGACGCCATCCTGACTCGGGCATCGTCCAGGTTCAGGACCACCAGCCGCTCTTCAAGCCGGATCCGCCAGTGCCAATAGTCGTTTGCCCTGGCAAAACACCTCTTCGCCTGCTCTACGGCACCTTCCCATGCTGCCCG
>JANQGB010000723.1 GCA_028277545.1 Phycisphaerae bacterium
GCTCGCCGCTGTGATTCGAGTAGGCCGCCACCATCCGCCCCATAGCGCAGGACAACGCTCCGGCCAGTGACGCAACACTACCTCCACCAGGCGTCGGTGTCCGGGATGCCAGGCGGTCCAGAAAGTCGTTGACCGAGTCGTTCAGTCCTACCTCGGGTGGAGTGCTCACGTTGGTGTCTCCCTCGCAGCGACGGAAGCCAGGACGCGCCGCAACGTCGCCGGTAGTTCATCCCCGCCGCGTGCAGCAGCCGGGGCGCTCTCCAGATCATGCAGCGCCCGGTGCAGGTCGGCCGGGCGGTCAATATCGTACCACGGGTCAAGCTCTCCCACACGCAGACCCAGCCGGGCTGCGTTGGCACAGAGCTGCCGAGACACCTCGGGGCCGCCCCAGGCCACGTCGGCGTAGAGGCCGGCACCATGTTGGGATAGTCCCAGCAAATAGAACCCGCCATCCTCGCAGGGTCCCAAGATGACATCGCAATCCGCCAACATGCCAACTGCCTGACAGAGCCGTTCAACAGGCATCGTGGGGCTGTCCGCGCCAATGAAGATCACTCGCTGGGCACCACCGGAATACGCCCGGCGCTGGCAACGGCACAGTCGTGCTCCCAGGTCACCATCGCCCTGAGGCCAGATTTCCATTTCCTCCGGGATCAGTTTCAGGAGATGTGGTCCAGGTTCGTCAGGGCTGATCGCCAGGGCGGTTTTTCCATCCGGGCTTAGCGACATGATCTGGCAGGTGTACCGCAAACATGCACTGTGGACTTCAGCGGCCTCTTGACCGCTGAGCGGAGGGCAGAGTCGTGTTTTGACCTTGCCCGGACACGGTTGCTTAGCGAAGATTACGAGGTTTGTGGCCGTTCTCATTGAGATGGCGAGCATACTCCGTGCTCAGGGCCGAGGAAAGCGCCGCCAAGCCTGGAATACCGGAATCCCGCAAAGCGCTTGTGCAGTTAGCGATTGTGAGGATAGACTACCGGAGGCACGGTCGAAGTTGCCTTGTCACGCCGCTCCTGAGACAGCGGCGGGCGGGTGGTCGCTTGGGATGCGGCAAGTGACGAAGAGCCCCGTTTGGACTATCCACCGTTCATGCTAGAGGAGAATCTGACCATGACGCGAAAGTTGAATCTGTCCTTCTGCACGCTTCCGCTGCTGTTTGCAGTAATCGGCGTTGGCCTGTGGGTCTGCACCAGTGGCTGCCAGCTGCTCTTCCCTCAGCAAGAGGAATGCGCCGATGAGGGCGAGGAATGCGATGCAGACGGTGACTGCTGCGGCGACCTGGTATGCGAGGGCGGGGTGTGCGAAGAAGGCGGGCCCGCCTGCAGGGCAGAAGGTGAGGCGTGCTTCAGCGACGAGAGCTGCTGCCCTGGCCTGAACTGCATCGACAACACCTGTACCGCAGGTGGCGGCGAGGGTGAAGGCGAAGGCGAGGGTGAAGGAGAAGGCGAGGGCGACGTAGCAGCAGGTCAACTGATCTACAACGATAGCTGCATGAGCTGCCACGGAACGCCCGGTGCAGATGACGGTGCCATCCCCGGCGCGACGGATCTGATTGGCGCGTCGGCAGAGTTTATAGAGACGGGCCTGACGGCCGCCGCGATCCACGGGGCAATCGCCCTGGAAGATGCAGATATAGCGGACCTGGCTGCTTTCCTGAACCAGTAGCGCGTCTCGTCATCAGGACGCAGTTCCGGCAACGCCTGGCGGAGTCGCGGGGTCTGATACCCGCGGCTCCGCTTCTTGCCATACTACAGTACATCGAGGGGTGGTGCTCCCCCGCCAAGGAAGCCTGTTAGCCTGCGCCGGCCGGGAGGTCGCGTCCAGGTAGGACCCGCGGGTCCGGCACGAGATGGTCTGCAGCGGGATGGCAGGAACAGGAGTTGCGGACCGGGCGCCCGTACTTGTCATTGCCTCGCGCGATCAGCGACGATTTACGGCCCTACCACGGGCTGCGCCGCACAGGCACGATTCTGG
>JANQGB010000752.1 GCA_028277545.1 Phycisphaerae bacterium
CAATATTCACCATATTGGGAGGGCAGGCTGGACGATGTTCGCATCTATGACTGCGCCCTGAGCCCGGTTGACATCGCGTTTTTGGCCGCCGGCCACGAACCGGAGGGTTGTACCTGAATGGGCCCGACAACGCGACAGGCCAGGATGGTACCGTCGCGGCCGTGCGTGGCCGCCGCGGCCGTGCCGCGCACTACACGACGATTCCGGCGCCGTGCCGCGTCGTACGTGTTCTTCCTGAGCGCCGCCATGCTGGTAACCATCATCGGGATATCGTCACTGACAGTCGTGCGCCTGAAGCTGCGGGCGGCTGACGGCGGTTATCACGGTGCCACAGCGAGACTCTACGCCCAGTCGGCGATCGAAGCCGCCACGCTGGCCATCTACGCGGATACGAACTGGCGAGACACCATCTCCCACGATACCTGGCGAACCACGCAGTCGATTGGGGACGGCTCCTTCACCTGGAAGCTGGCCGACGAGATCAACAGCAGCCTCACCGCCGACCGCTCCGCGTCCACACGCGTGTACGGCCGGGGTGTATGCGGTGATTCGGTCTGGGTCTACAGTGTCCTCGTCCAACCGCCGCTCGAATCTCTCCCGTCCAATATGCTCGTCAACGGAGACCTCGAAACCGGCGCACCCAGCCCCTGGACAGGGCAGGGCGGAGCTCAAATAGAAGCTCGCACCGACGCGCCACATGATGGGAAAGCATACGCCTACGTCAAAAACAGGTCGGATCTGGATGCGATACCGACTCAAACGCTCTCCGGATCACTGGTCAGCGGAACCACCTACCGGGCGGAGTGTTGGGTGAAACTGAATGACCAGGCTGACGGCGTCTGGCTCGGCCTGTTGATCAATACGGACACCGAATGGGAGTACTTCGAATTCACCGAGGCCGATGCCGAAACCTCCTGGACCCACCTGAGCGGCGAAGTCACGCCTGTCTGGTCGGGAACCGCTACCGCTGCCGTCTTCCAGATGGGCACGGCGATTATTGACCAGGAGTTCATGTTCGACGACGTGGTGCTCCTGAAAGTGCCCGGCCCGCTAGGGCCAGTACCCGGCACCTGGCGGCGAGAGCCGCTCTAGCGTAATGCCTCAACCCTGCCGGACCGTAACCAGCCACTGGACCGTAACGAGCCATTGAACCATAACGAGCCACGGGACCGAAACGAGCCGCGAACTTCAGTTCGCGCGGACCTCCGAACGTCGACGACGCTACCATCGCGCGTCGATCAAAGGCGCCGGAAACTCTGAGGCACGACACTGGTTCGCCATACTCCGCCCCCCTGGTCCGGTCCACAAGGCTCCAGCCTGCCGTCGGCTGCAACCGAATCCGGCCACCGGCCACTGACGCCGCGTCGCCCCGGCACGTCGCGAACAGCGGCGATACGTTTCTCGGCATGGCAGGCTGGTCGAAAGCGACGCCAGACCCGCCGAACTTGACGCGGCTCGCCAGCCAGCGCCTACTTACGCGGGTCCGTTGGTGGTCGAGTTCATCGCGGGCGGTGCGTGTGAGCAACAACTCCTGGAGAGGATCGATATGGATACGTTTGAGGCTATCTACGGCCGCCGGGCTGTCAAGCACTACGACCCCAGCCACCAGATGCCCGAGCAGCACCTGCGCAAGCTGCTCGAAGCCGCGATGCAGGCCCCAAC
>JANQGB010000756.1 GCA_028277545.1 Phycisphaerae bacterium
CCGGGTCGATCGGCAGTTGGCCCGAAACGAACCCCACCGCCTCGGTCAGCAGGGACACGGGGATCACGTCAAGTTCTTCCACCACCGCCGCCTCCGGAGCGTTGTCCGCCGGAAGCACGATGCCGCGAAATCCCCGCTCACGAGCCAGCAGGGCAGCCGACAGAACCCCGTGGATCGGACGCACCCGGCCATCCAGGGCCAGCTCGCCGATCAGCAGGTACTCGTTTGTATACTCGCCGACGACGTCCCCGTTGGCGATGATGATGCCGACAGCGGTGGGCAGATCGAAGAGCGGCCCCTCCTTACGCAGATCGGCCGGTGCCAGGTTGACCACCGTCTTGTAGCGAGGGAAGGAGTAGCCCGAGTTCTGCATGGCGCTGCGAACGCGCTCGATGCTCTCCTTGACGGCCGTATCGGGCAGTCCCACGACGGCCGTGCCAGCAAATCCCCGCCGGGCAACGTCCACCTCAACCTCGACCGGAACAGCCTGAATCCCGTTGAAAGCCACGCTGTGCAATCGTGCGATCATGGCCAGCGATTCTAACTGCCCGGCGCCGCGGATGCGAGACGCATACGACGCCGCGTTGACTCACCTGGGCACTTGAAGCTGTGCTGAAACAGCGAGGGCTTCTCGAACCTGCCGAGAGCGCGACGTTCAGACAGGGCACGCAACCCGCGAGTCGCCACCTATAACATTCAACGCCCGCAATTGGGATTGACCAACACCCATTTCTTTGCGACGGGATGCGGAACAAGCGCGGATACACACTCTCGCGGCTCAGGTTCCACGAACAGGCTTTCCCACCATCTCTCGCCTGGCAGTGCTTGTGTCCAGAACGATTCCTCCTGCTCCGTCAGGTGACGCCCGCGAGCCGCGGCGTCATGCGGGAAGCTACGCATCGCTTCATTCCGCCAAGCCTCCCGCATCTCGGACGAGACACCACACCGTATCCCCAGGATGCGGTTCCACACAATGTCATCGACAAACCCCAGGATTGAATCGCTGGGCACGTCCAACGTCCACTCGACCTCCGTGTGGCACGGCAATTGAATGCGCTGGCCAGGTATCGTGTAGCACCAGACGAACTGACTGGTTCCGATAAGTGCCGCGAGGTGGCGGTATGCCTCGGCCACTCCGGTGACGCTTTGCACATACTCCGACCGCTTGGGATCGACGTGTCCGTTGAGCAGCGAGAAGTCCGGTTTGTGCCACGTCCAGACCTTCATATGTCGTTCGTTATACAGCTGGCCGTTGCGACTGGATGCGTACGGCTCGCTGTAGAGTCCACGTCGTGCGTCGAGATAGCCCTAAAGGCGTCCGGCAGTCCCACGGCGGCCGTGCTCGCAGACCCCGCCGAGCGACGTCCACGTAAACCTTGAGAGGGGCAGCCCGGCTTCCGTTGAAGGCCACCCCCTGCAAGCGTGCTATCATAGCCTGCGCTCATGAGTACCCCGGGGCCGCGGATGCGAGACTCGCCAGTCCCCACAGTGACCCGCCCGCTCGCTAGTCAAACAGCTTCGGATCGCCCTGACCCAGATCCTTATCCTGACCTACAATCGTGCCAGTCTCTTCATCAACACACGGGCTTCCCGCGAGATACTCATTCACTTCGCGACATTTTGCAGCGTTCTTGAAAAGGCTGCCTAGGTACGCATTTGCGTGCCTGTCTTCGAGGTACTGCGCGAGCCCCGAGAACACGCGGTCAGTCACAGCATCTACTGCCAACGTAATCGCGCGACAGTCTCCCCGGTCCGCTTTAAAGCCCCGAATACTCGCATCCTGGAAGACCTGATGAAGAACCAGCCGGTTGCCATGTACAGCTACCATCTCTGCCCGTGGTAGCTGGCTCTTTGCGAGTTGCAGTAGTCGTGAGTCTACTGCGCGCATGATCTCCACGGCGCGCCAAACTGTCGTCGCCGTCGTGCTGTCGCTGAAAACCGTCGTGTAGGGCGGCGATTCGATGTCCTCCCAAAGACGACCTATTTCTCGCTTTGCCAGTACGGCGAGTGAGACGTCCGTCGTCGCACAAGCAAGTGCGACGGTGGCTTCAATGATACTGCACCCATTACGCGGTTCGGGGTCAGTGTCTCCACTCTTGTAGGCATATTGCTTGCCATCCAACAGGAGTTCGCTGGCTAGTCTCTGCTGGTTGGGGTCGAGGGCTGCGAAGTCGCGCCTTTCAATGCGGTTCTGTGTATTTGTTGCTCGTGCAACAGCCTTCTCAAATCCCGCCGGGCAGGTCTCCAAGCAAAGCAAGCGTACAAGAACCTTGGAGGCTTCAAGCGTTTCGCCGAGCGACTCAGAAAGCGCCCCTATCACGCCAACGGTCTGAGCGCCGTTCACGATGCTGACTCCTTCGCACTCGAACAGGCCTGTATCGCGCTTTGCTCCGCCAATCGGCTTCTTGGCAATCTTCGAACAAAGGAGCGTTATCCCGTTATTGAAGTACCAGAACTCAGCAGGGCTATGGCGTAACGTGTTAGCCAGGGCCTCGTTTACGTCTGTCTTGCCCTTAAAGCTCCTGATGTTTCTATGCAGCAGGTTCCGCCCATGCTCGGCCCACCAGCTCGCGATGCTGGTAGCATCCACGTGACCGTAGTACGCGGGATAGGGCTGTTGAACGTGTCCCCATTCCTGCAACATGATCTCCATGTTGATCATGCTTCGATGAGCATGACCGGCGATACCATCGTAGACACGCGCCTGATCGAGGACCTCCGCCAGTACAAGTTCGACGGGATCGTTCATTTCCGAGAGCAGGTCATCCACAGCACGACGCACGTGCTCGGATAGCGGCTGGTTCCCCGTGTGTGTAATGAGAAGGACGATACGAACATCGGCATTCAGGAGCGCGTCGCGGAGTTCACGCTCATGACTCCGCAAGCGGTCATTGAATCGATCCAGTCGGAGGTTGACGAGATCCCGGAACCCGTAAAAGA
>JANQGB010000764.1 GCA_028277545.1 Phycisphaerae bacterium
CAGATGGTCGCAACTGCCTCTTCCCAACGTCGCTGGCCCTCGGGCGACAGCGAGGCCAGTGCTTCCATTCGCACTTCCCAGACGGGCGGCTTGCGCGTCGAGTCGGCGATAGTGACGTCGGACAGCCAGATTGTAAACCCACGACCGTCAATTCTCCTCCAGGTTGGGTGCCGCTTCGTGCTGCGGCTCGCCGGGGAGGCCTTCAACCTGTGGTTCATCTCGTGCCACTCCGCCGGAAAGACGTCGGTACTGACTCGAAACGTAACAACCGGCAATTCCGCTCGCATCGCGCGGTCCATCTAATGTCGTGGTTGAGGCCCGGGACCCATCGCCGTACGTTGCACACTTTTGCTAGACACTTGCCCAGGAATCAAGTTCCCGCACGACGTACTCTGCAACTGCCTCTTCGACTGACGAGAATCGTAGTCTGATTTGAGAGCGATCAACCCGGCCAACCTCCCCTGCTTCCGTAAGATACCAGCCGCCATGGGTCCTCTTGTCCTGGGAGTACATTATCCACTGTTGAATGAGTTCCGGGCATGCCTGAATCAACGGCACGAGATCTTCAGCAGCAAACTGTCTGCGAGCTTCCAGATAGTCAACTCGCGATAGGGCAGACTTCAGGGAAACACCTTCGCCCCGCATCGAAGTGTCATGTCCGATGCGGAGAATCGCCAGGAGCTTCTCGCGTTGTTGGTTCATCTTAGTGTCCTTCCAGTGTCGACTCGCTTTTAACGCATAGGACGGGGACGGAAAAGGGGATCGCGAAGATTTTCGAACCGGAGTTGAACGGGGACGTAGCCAGTCTCTTGATTCAGGCTGCGTGTCCGTCTCACGGATGGGTGCCGCCACATAAATAGAGCCCGCGACACACGAGGCGTCGCGGGCGTAGGTTTGACCTGCATGGCGCTCGGACGTTACTCGTCGTCGGGCTCCTCCTGTGTCACCGTTATCACACCGACCTCGTCGTCCATGCTGACGCTGACGATGACCGTGTCGGCGTCTTCGCTGCTCAGTTCGCCGGCTTCACCGCCCTCGATGGTCATGCTGAGCGTAACGTATTCCTCGTCCTCACCGATCGGCAGGGGCGGGACGTCGAAAGTGCCGGTGCCGTTCTCGTCGAGGACGACCTCACCGATCTCGACCTCCTCACCGTTAACCTCCATGGTAACGAACAGGCTCTTGAACAGCCCCATACCGCCGGCCGCGGCAAAGGCCACGCTGCCCAGCAAGACAACCGCCAGGGCGGCGATCAGTACACGATGTCCCCCCAATCGGGACGTGGCAGCTTTCTTGGAAGCGAATTCTCGCATCAGTCTTGACTCCAGTTCTAGGTTGTGACGATCTCCGGGCCAGCTTCGGCCCCGCAGAGACTCCAGCGCGTCGTCAACCGGATCGCTTTCGTTTCGCACGGTACTACCTCCGAGTTTCGAGTTTCTCGCGGAGTGCGTTTCTGGCACGCGCTAGTCTCGACTTCACCGTTCCGGTGCGACAACCCAGCACGGCGGCCACTTCCGCAGTGTGCAGCCCTTCCAGGTAGCGTAGCGCCAGGACGGCCTGGTACCTGGGCGGCAGCGACAACAGAGCGCGTTGCGTACGCTCGTCGAGCCGATCGCCCGGCACGGACGACGTGGCCGTGGCTTCGCCGGCCTCCAGATCGGCATGCGTCCTGCCGGCCTGCTGCCGGCGCTGACGCTTCCGGGCCCAGCGGTTGACTGTGTTGGTGGCGATGCGCAAAAGCCAATATCGCACCGGGACGCCTCGGTACCGATAACGCGGCAGCGCCCGCAGGACGATCAGGAAGACGTCGCTCACCAGGTCCTCTGTGGCGTGCGAATCGCCGATGCGGCGGAACACGTAGTTGGCCAGCAACCGGTAGTGCCGGCGATACAACTCCGCGAAGGCCTCGCGGTCGTGCTTCGCCCGTTCGACAAGTTCCCGCTCGCCGTCGGCGGAGCGGTCATCGTCTGTCCAATCAGCTTGAAGTTGCACCACGCCCATCAACATCTCCAACCAGACCACGTCAGGTCCACACCTACACTAAGTCCTCGGAGGCTGGGTGGTTCCAGAAAAAGACGGTTTTTGGCCGTCCGCCCCCCGTTTGTAGTATAATCAAGGCCGGTGCCGACTCGGTGATGCAATGCTCATCCCAGCGCATGGGCCACTCTGCGGCTCGCTTCGGCGGGCGAGGGTGGCCCGGCTTGTTGCCGGCCAGGCGCCGGCCCGGCGCCTTCGACCCGAACACCGCTCACCGCGCCAGCATCATGAGTGGACGCGACACCTGAACCGCCACTACCATTAACGCGGAAAGACTCTTGCTGTGATGTGGACGCGCCTGCAGAACCTGCGGTGGTATGCTCGCTGGCCTGTCAAATGGCTGCTGCTCGCTCTCACCCTCTTTGTGGTCAGCTACCCCAATCCCTTCCTGTTCGCCCGGCACGTCAGCCACTGGCAGAATCCCAACGCGATGATCGATCCCGACTACGAGCCCCTGCAGCCCTGGGTCCAGGAGGTGCGGGACAAACTCCGCCCAAACATGCAGCCCTCCAAGGCCCTCAAGACGGTGGAACGGTTCGTCTATGACCGCGTGCCGTACAAGTTCGATTGGGAGACCTGGGGGCAGGCCGACTACCTGCCGACGCTGCCCGAGGTTCTGGAACAGGGCGCCGAGGACTGCGACGGCCGGGCAGTCGTGGCGGCGTCGATCCTGCGCAAGCTGGGCTACCAGGCCGACCTGGTCACCGACTTCGCCCACGTCTGGGTAAAGACGGACCAGGGCGATGCCCTGAGCCACGGGCGTAAGAAACGCAGCGTGGTGGCCACCGACCAGGGGCTGGCAGTGCAATGGAAGTTACTTACCGATACGCTGCCTGAGGCGCTGGCCTACAGCGTGGCCCCTTTCCCGCTGGGCCGAGAGCTGATCGTCCTGGGCGTCCTGTGGCTGCTCCTGCTGCGCCCGGGTGTTGGCTGGCGCGCCCGCCTGTTGTGCGCGGTGATGTTGCTTGAAGGCCTGTTCTTTCTGAGAGCCGCCGGGCAGAACTGGCGCCAACCCGTGGTCTGGGCGCAGTGGTTGGGCGTGCTGCACGTTCTGGCGGCCTGCGCCGTGCTGTTCGCCCTGGGCTGGAGGGCGGCCGGAAGGTCCGCGCCAACCGCGCCACAAGAGCCGGGCTAAGGGGCACATCCTGCACGTCATGCGAAGAGCCAAGTCAATCGAAGTGTGCTGCGAATGTCTTCCAGTTCAGCACAAGGTCGTCACGCCTTCGTACCGCAGGCAGCTCGCCTGCATCGGTATCGCGAATCTGCAGGCTGGCAGCCTGCGGTACGAATAACCTTGCGCTGTACTGCCAATCGCCCGCTGCCAGTAACTGGTACTGCGCCTATCGTACCCCGAGCGCTTGGCCCGGCAGTCATGCGGGGTCCACAATGATGTCGGTTCAGGTCGAACCCGGTTCCAGCGTGAGTCTCGCTGCGTGGCTTTACCCACCAACTATCACACCGAGCACGCATCTTCAGGCACCAGTCGAGCTGGGTCCGCCGCCGGTTGGTCTGGTGCATCAGATGCACTGCCCGCGAACTGAAAGACGCCCATCGAGGATCCCGGCGAGCCGGGGTTGCCCAGGCACGCGACGTACGCCCAGCCGGGCATAGTAGCCGGACCTGGCGTCTGAATGCCGCTCACACGCCCTGCGCAGGCCGCGCTCTCTCTTGGGCCGGGGACGTCTGAGACGGCCCATTCGCTTCGCAGAATCATGTCCGAGGTCGTCAGTGGCTGTATGTACTTGTCGTCAAAGGTGGTTACAGGCGTGAAGCCCGACCGAATAGAGGGTAGAATGCGCGAGCGTCGACTTTCAGAAACCGGTCACCATTCATTAGGGAGGAATAGCCGATGAAGACCACGATCCGATTTACGAGTATTGCCGCCTGCGTTGTGCTGTTGCTTGCCTTGCCCGCCAACGCGCAGAAGATCGCCTCGTTCCATCTTAGCGGTCCGGTGATCGAGAAACCGCTGCCCGACATGATGGGTCTTGGCTTTGCCTCCCAGAAGATGGTGTCGCTCAAGGATCTTCTGGAGCGCTTCAAGCAGGCCCGCGATGATGACGAAGTTCGCGCCGTTCTGCTTACCTGGGAAGGGGTGTCCATGGGTTTAGCCCAGGTGCAGGAGTTGCGGGACGGCATCGCCCAGATCCGTGCCGCGGATAAGGAGGTCTTCGTTCAAGCGGAAGAGCTGAGCAACCTGACCTACGCCCTGGCCGCCGCCGGGTCACACATCAACATTGTGCCCACCGGCGACCTCTGGCTGACGGGCATCTACGCGGAAGCGCCGTACGCCAAGGGGCTGCTGGACAAGCTGCACATCGACGCGGATTTCCTGCACATCGGGGCATACAAGTCTGCGGCCGAGACCTTGACCAGAACCGGGCCCAGCGAGCCTGCCGAAGAGAACATGAATTGGCTTATCGACGGACTGTACGAGTCACTGGTCGACATGGTGGCCGACGGTCGCCGGTTGTCGGCCGAGAAAGCCAAGGCCCTGATCGACGACGGCCCCTACACCGCCAGCCGGGCGCTGGAGGCGGGCCTGATCGACAGCGTCGAGTACCGGCAGGAGTTTCTGACCAAGCTCAAGGAGCGCTACGACGACGGCAAGATCGTCAAGAACTACGGCGAAGACACGGGGCCCGACGTTCCTGGCGACTTCTTCAGCATGGTCACCTTCTTCATGGACATGATCCATGGCACGGGTGACAAGGACACGACCCCGGCCGTGGGCATCGTTTACGTGGACGGTGCCATCTCCACCGGCACGGAAGAGCACAGCCCCTTCGGCGGAAGCAGCGGCGCCAAGAGCACTTCCATCCGCAAGGCCCTCGAACAGGCTGCCAGGGATGACGCCATCAAGGCGGGCGTCCTGCGGGTCGACTCGCCGGGCGGCTCGGCCCTGGCCTCGGAGATCATCTGGCACGCCACCCAGCGTGTAGCGGAGAAGAAACCGCTCATCGTTTCGATGGGTAACGTGGCGGGCAGCGGCGGCTACTACGTCTCTTGCGGCGGCGACGCCATCTTCGCCGACGAGGCCACAATCACTGCTTCCATCGGCGTGGTCGGCGGCAAGCTGGTCACTACCGGCATGTGGCAGGAATGTCTGGGCATCAACTGGCACGAGTACAAGCGCGGCAACTCGTCGGCCATCATGAGCACCTCGCACCGCTTCAGCGACGACGAGCGAGCCCGCGTCCACCGCTGGATGAACGACGTCTACGTAGTCTTCAAGAGCCGCATCGAGGCCGGCCGGGGCGACAAGCTGGCCAAGCCGCTCGAGGAAATGGCCGGCGGAAGAGTCTTCACCGGCAAGCAGGCCCTGGCCCTGGGCCTGATAGACCGACTGGGCGGCCTGGACGACGCCATCAAGTACGCGGCCGCTCAGGCGGAACTCGGTGACTACGACATCCGCGTCGTGCCCAAGACCAAGAATTTCTTTGAAATGCTGATGGAGGACTTCGGCGGCTCCGACGATGACGAGTTCGCCAGCACCAGCATCAGCAAGCCGCTCTTCTCGGCCGATTCGCCGATGCTTCGCGACGTGCTGCCCATCCTTAACCGGCTCGACCCGGTGCGGATGCGGGCTGTCCTGCAGACGCTCCAGCGGCTGGAACTCATCCATACTGAGGGCGTCATCACCATGATGCCCGAGGAGATCGTGATTCGTTAACCAATCCAGCGACAATGCTGCATGATCCTCCAATCGGACTGCCACGGGCCCACGCAGGTCACTGACCAGCGCGGGCCCGTGCGGCATTCTGCGGTCATACTG
>JANQGB010000789.1 GCA_028277545.1 Phycisphaerae bacterium
GATTGACGGAGTTGATCGGCGACTGTGACTTTCTCCACGTGCCCATCGAGCATGGCGACAAATGAGTGGCCGGTGTTTAGGTCTCCACCTTGGGGGCGATGGTAGGTCGCAAACGCATCTCCGATGACGCCGTCATTCTGGACCAGTCGATTCCTTTGAGTCGCATGGGTGGGAGGTATATCAAGGCTGGGGAGGCGAAGCGTCCCGGTAAGGTCTTCGGCCGGGTCCTCGTGCAGGTCGAAATCAACTGGCGAGTGGGACTCGCCGCCGGCTGGTTGTTGGCTCACGAAGATCGCGGCGTAGAAGCTCTGCTGTACGTGTCGACTTAGGTCATAACCGGCTGACCAGTAAGGACCGCCAATGGGCTGTTGACCCGCCGTGTTCACGGCCCACGAATTCTGCTCGCCGAAAGTGAAGACGGTAGCAGGGTTGCGCGTCACTTGAGAGGTCCTTCGGACCGCGACTTCTCTGATCGTGCGATTGTCCACACCTAGATCATCGCCGCCCGTTCCGGCGGTGTAGATGATCGAGTTGAGATAGGCATTCATTGAATAGGTGTACTGACAGACAACCGGGTTCGAGGCCATGCCGCGATGACCTTTGGAGGCTGTGTTAAGGCAGCCCCTCTGGTCGTTGGCTCGGCGACCCACTTGGCAGCGCAGGAGTTCCTCGTTTCCGAGGTAGGGCCAGAGCGTACCACGCAGCTCGGGGCGATCGCGCAGGAGTGGGCTATCGAAGCCCATGCGCTCGTCGTGCCAGCGGCAGGGTTCGGGATACTCCGACCCGTCTCTGTGATCGAAGGACTCCGGCGAATGATAGATGTACCGAGCATCGGGAAAGAGATTGTCGTTGGCGCTCGTATAGGTGGCCAGGATGATCGCCATCTGTCTGAGGTTCGAGCGGCACACGGTCTCGCGCCCCATCTCCCGGGCGTACCGTAGCCCCGGCAGGATGATCGCCAGCAGCAGGGCGATGATTCCAATGACCACGAGCAATTCGATGAGGGTGAATGCCCTCTTCATAGCGTCTCTCCCTTGGATCAATCCGGTGTGCAGTAGATCGCCGTCTGGCCCAATTCGTTCGGGCGACTCAGTTCCTCGAGGATTTCTCGCCCCTGGCGACCCGTTGCTCGCACCCACTCCTTGTCATCGACTCTCTTGATCATCTTGTTGCGCGACCAGTTCTGGAAGTCACTCAGGTCCGCCGTATGCTTGCCTTGGCTGGCGCGGGGATCGGGCTTCTCCAAGAAGCCTACAAACCGTTCGGATTCGTTGGGGTCGAGCACGTAGCTGTAGACATGCGCCCTCAGCCCGGCCGGGTCCCCGTTCGGCAATGGCCCTGAGGGAGCCTCGATCGGGCCGACCTGTTCGTTCTCCGCCGCAAAGAGGCGGCCGGTATTGAGATCGTAGAACCAGGCGTCTTGCCCCCAGTCGTGTTGGGGCACAGGAGCGGGTCTGAGCACGATCCAGAGCGTGACCAGCAGAATGAGCAGAGAGCAGCCGGCCAGGATCGCGACAATCCTTGCATTGTCGTTGATAGAATCCTTGATGTGCAGCCGAGCGTATCCATCTCGGAACCGCTCGAGTTTGTGGGCGATCTCGTAGCTAAGCCAGTCGGGGATTCGCAACATTCGGCTGTCAGACCTCCAGGAAGTTCGTCCTTCTAGTGGGTCAGTATCTCGACCATATGGTCCAGGTCCCCGTTCTCGCGCGAAGCTCGATTCGGGTCGGCAAGTTGTCCTTTGATCAGCTTGAGGGTTCGGCTGTCCTTCCAACGCTTGTACTGTCCGTGTCCATCGGCGAAGGAGAGGTTGCACCCATTGCTGTGTCGGGCCGTCATGCCCTGGAGGCTGGCGGTCGGGGGCCAGGACCAGGGACGCCAGGTCCAGCGTTTCCTGCTCCACATCAGAGGCCAGA
>JANQGB010000218.1 GCA_028277545.1 Phycisphaerae bacterium
TGTCGCCGGCCACACCGTCCACAATGCATAGCTGATGCAGGGATCGCCCCACGCCGCGCATGCTCTGGGCCGCCAGCAGACTCAGGACCGCCGCCGCCCCCGCGACCACTCCGAACGCCGACCAGGCATGCCGCGTCCACCGCCGTGAACGCAGAAAGCCCCACGAACCGAAGGTGGCCGCCGCCACGTAGGCCAGGGAGAACAGTATTGCGCCCAGCAGGTAGAGCCCCGTGGACTTGCGAAAGCCAACCGCGTTGTCCAGGTGCGAGAAGCAGTGATCAGCCTTATCGATGTGGGTGTCCTCGCTGCCGCGGGCTTCTCGAAGTTCCAGCGTTCTCTTGAAGAACTCGACCGGCTTAACGCCTCCACCCGTCGGCATCAGGTCGCCGATGTGACCCGCCACGAAGATCACTCGGCCGCGTCCCACCTGACGCTGGGCGACGATGGTGCTCTCCAGCCCCGGCTCGCGCAGCACCTCCTCGGCCCCGGCTCGAGTCTGGCATTGTACGAAGGTCACCGGCTCGGCATAGCTGGCCGCCCCCGCATCGTCTTCGGCGACGACCGCCAGTAGGCGCTTACGCAGGTTGGGGAACTCGGTGGCGGTCCGCACCTGGCCGATCTTCACCGGCAGAATCGGCGCCAGAACGTCAGACTTGGCCAGCGTGTCGGCCCAACTGGACGATGCCACCATCAGGCACCCACCCTGCCTGACCCACTCCACCAGGGCAGTGAGCTGCTGCAGGGTCAGCTTGGTGGCGTCCGCCCGCTCCCAGATGACGCAATCGACCATGTCCAGGCCCAGCCAACGGTCCGGCAGGTCGCTCGGTTGGATGTGGGCCAGCACGATCTGGCGGTCGTACCGGTCAGCCTGTTCGGCCGAAACCAGGGTGTGGGTCTGGCTGATGCCGCCCGCGCTGAGTTCGAGCATCAGGAAATGGTCATCGGATACTCGCGCCGGTTGCTGGGCGGGCTCCAGGCTGCGGGTCAGTTCTCCGTCGCAGACCAGCTCGACCACGTTCCCGTCCGTGTCCAGCAGGTCCACCGAGACGAACACCTGCCCGCTGCGCGGCCCGGCCACGACGTAGAGAACGTATCGTCTGCCGGGGCCGCCACCCGAATCGCTCCGCAACTGCACCGGCGTCTGGTCGTAGGCGATATCTCCGTCCTTGTCGCGCTGTCCGACGCGCAGGAATCCCTCGAAGCTGGTCTGCCCCTCGAGCGAAAGGTCTACCGTAATCGGTACCCAGTCGCCCTCGCGCACCACGTCCCCCACGCTGGCCGGGAAGCCAACGTGATCGATCTTGCCGATCACCCGGCCCTCGGCAGCGGACGCCGCGATCAGCGGCCACAGCACGCCGACCCAGCAACCAAGCTGGTAGGGTCGCTGCCTCATGGTTCTTGTAGACTCCACCTTTCGACTATGGGCAGGGCGCCAACAGGTCGGACTGACGACGCCTCTACCGACGCGCCGCGGAGGCGCATAAACAACAGGCCGAAAGCATCTTAGCGGATTTGCCAGCCGCCACACAGGGCGGCCGACCAATCCTATGCCTCCCCTTGTACCCGCGGCAACCGCGACCGATCCGCGGACGTGCCCGGGGGCGGACCGTGTGCGGACTGGTGCTGGACACCGGCGCTGCACCTGGCGATATAGTCAGTGTTCGGGCTTCGCCGTAACGGCTGCTTAAACACTCATACGCGGTGTCTCAGCCGGAGTTCACCACACGACGCACACCGGCTCAGGCCGCTCTACCGTCGCAGCGCGCACCACTGCCGTCCAGAAGTGTTTAGCCCCGATCGACAATTCCCTACAAAAATAGCGGAGTGATGATTGCCGGAGACACTGCGAGAAATGCGGCCAGACAGTGTGTGTGCCCTGTGAATTCTTCGCCGCGCCGCCAGCAAGCGGTTGTCCGGTGCCTTTGTTCAGTCGATAACTCACAGCGCCCAGACCGCCGAATCTACAGCGATTCCGTAAGTAGTCTCCCTTCGCGGCTCTAACTAGCTGTTTTGACAGAGGGTTGAAGTCTCGTCGGAGACGTCGAGCAGATTCGCATTCGTTT
>JANQGB010000892.1 GCA_028277545.1 Phycisphaerae bacterium
GAGATCAACACGCTCGTGGCCCGAGCAGTAGCCGGGAACTACAACGCCATAATCCCCGAAGTGCTGGCCTATCAGGACAACGTCGGCAACGGCCACGGGGCCTACTGGAACTCCGAAATCGTTCCCAAAGCTACGGACATCGCCGGGGGAATCGATCCGCTGGCCTACCTGGTGCAGCAGGCCCACGCCGCCGGAATCGAGGTTCATGCCTGGCTGGTGACGTATCGGGTCTGTACAGCCTGGCCGCCGAGCGGGAATCCGCTGGTGGCGGCTCACCCGGAGTGGCTGATGGTTCCTCTGGCTGACATGGGGTCCGGACCGGCCACCGTGCAGGACAAGTACACCTTCGACCCGGGCTCCCCGGATGTGCAGCAGTACCTGATCAGCATTGTGCAGGAGTTGGTCTCCAACTACGAGATCGACGGCATCAACTGGGACTACATCCGGTACGTGCAGACCGATGCGGGCTATCCTGCGGACGAGAGCTACGAGAACTCGGGGCTGGCCCGCTTCCGCCGAATTGCCGGTTACGAGGGAACTCCGCCGTCCAGCGGCGAGACTTCATGGAACGACTTCCGCCGCAGAACCATCGACGAGTTGATCCGCCGTTGCCGGGCGGAAATTCCGTCCATCACCACCAACCCGCGCCAACCGCTGCGGCTTACCGCGGACCTCATTGCCTTCGGCGGAGCGCCAACCTACTTCAGCAGTTCGGACGCATACGCGCTGCACCAGAACTGGCGGCACTGGATGCAGCAGGGCTGGCTGGACGCGGGCATCCCCATGAACTACAAGCGGGAGCACCGCGACGACCACCCCTTCCTGTACCGCGGCTGGATCGACGCCGCTCTGAGTTGGCGATACGAGCGTCACATCTACTGCGGCCAGGGCAGCTACCTCAACAACATGGCCAACAGCCTGGCCCAGATGCAGTACGCCCTGGACACCGGTGCCGACGGTACGGCGAACTACTCCTACTATGGCACTGCCGACCAGGACATGGACGGAAGTTGGGAGAGCGATTGGACCTGGTACGACTACGTGTCCGATCACCTGTTCACCACGCCGATGCCCACGCCCACCATGCCCTGGCGCGACCCGGAGACCGCCGCCGAGGGCACGCTGTGGGGACAAGTGACGCGCTGGGACACCGAGGAGCCCCTGGATGACGCGACGGTTCAGGTGGAAGGCCAGGCCCCGGTGCAGACCGACGGCAACGGCTTCTTCGTGGTCACCATGATCCCCGCGTCGGCGGCAGGAAGCAGCTACGACTTCTCGGTTTCGGTGGATGGGTGCCAGACGGTGACTCGCTCCGCGGTGGAGGTTGTCGCCGGTGACGTGCGGCGAGTCGACGTGGCGGTTTGCGCCCCGCCTATCGGTGCGGGCGATATGGACGAGGACGGCGACATCGACGCCGACGACCTCGCCGCCTTCGTGTTCTGCATGCAGGGCCCGCTGCCGACCTACCCGCCGGGCCATTTCTGCCTGGCCGCAGACGCCAACGATGATTCGCGGATTGATTTGTCCGATTTTTGCAACTTTCAGGCTGAATACACCGGCTCTGGGGGAAGCTAGCGTGTTACAGTGTCAAGCCAATAAAGTGACTGTTGCTTATGTAAGCGAGGGGAGCTCCGGCAGCTCGGTTGCCGGAATTGCACGCCGGTGTCGGCGTGCCGATCGCAACTGTGGGGGACAATGGCAGTCTGACGACGGGACTTCAATTGCGGCCCGGAAACTATGCGGGCTGCTCTAAACAGCCGCTAAGGCACGTCTGTGGGCAGTATGGGTTGTTGTGCGCGTCTTGCGGCGGTAAAATAGGGTGTATTGTTGGTCGGAATGCGGGCTGGTGAATCCGAGTTCGACGGCTGCCAGCCTGACCCCGGATGTCGTTTTGCAGTACCACCCACTCAGCCCATCCGGGGCAGAGTCCCTGGGCCTGTTCGACCATGCAGTGAGGGTCAAACTATAGCGGCGACACCCGACAGGCGGGCGTTGTCTGATCGATTGTAAGGAACTGGCCGGCGTCCCGACGGCGCCGGACGTTGCCCGGTGCCAAGTCAACACGCGGAGGAGAACGAAGATGACAGGTTTAGTGCGACTATTTGGATTGGGCGTTGCGGTCATGCTGATCTGGCCCGCATCGCTCATGGCTCAGTTTCCATCTGAAGTAGTGGGCTTTAACGGACCTCCGATTGACGATCCGGCGACCTCGCGCGAGATGTTCCAGAGTCCGCAGTTCTCGGGCTCGACGGCTGACTTCATCGTGCCGAACACCGCGGGGGAGTTCGACAACAACGCGGCCTTCCGGGCGTCGGGCCTGCAGTCCGAGGGCGCGGCGGCGCTGGAGGCGTTCTTTACCTGGGTCGACCCTGCTGACCCTGACGCCTGGGTGCGGCTGACCACCTTCGACGGGTCGGAGCGACCGAACCCGGCGTTGGACACCCGCGGCAAGGTGCGTTTCAAGCTCACCAACCGCAGCCAGATTTTCACCGGAACGGTGGGGCTGTGCCTGGGCATCCGGGAGACGGGAACAGATGTCGGTCAGATGCTGGACGGTGGTTTCAGCGGTCCGATTGAGTGGGTCGGTGTTGACACTGAGGTCAACGCCATCATCGCCGGTCCGGACGGCATCGTGGACACCGAAGCAGCCGGTGATGACATCCAGGTATACGAGGTCGGCTTCGACGTGCTGAATGCCGACCCGGCCCTGGACCCGGCCGTGGCCGTCATCGAGCCGGGCCCCAACGGCGACATCGACACCATACCCGCCGGCGATGACGTGACCAGCTTTGGCTTCTTTATCAACGCCAACGGCGGCCGCACGCCGATTCCGGCTATCACGCTGTCACCGTTTGCCACGCCGTACTTCGTGGAGTGGGATCTCTCCACCGGCGAAGTGTCGGTCGACGGATCGCCGCCGGTTGGCGGCATCGCCCCCATGACGGACACCGGAAACGGTGTGCTCGATCCCGCCAGTGACCGCGGAACGCTGGAGCACGTGGCTATCGTCAACGTCGCGTCCGACACCGCCACCGACATCGACTTCGCGATCGACGAACTGCAGTTTGAGGCCACGGTGCCCGACCCGGTGCTGGCGCCGCGGGTGGTCTTCCCGATTATCGCCGGTGACGATCAGGTGACGGTAACGGATCTGATGCCTTCGGTCGACCAAGTCTCTCTGTTCGTGGATGATGAACTGGTGGAGGCTCGCGACGTGGCCAGCAGCGACGACGTCGTGTTCGACCTGGATCCCCCGGCGGCCACCGGGGAGGTCTACACCGCCACGCAGCGTAGTGGTGATTCCGGCGAGACCAGCGCCCCGTCGCTCCCCGTGGAGGTCCTGCCCGAGCCGCCGCTGTACACCTTCTCGATCCTGCTGGATGAGAGCGGGTCGGGCAGCTGCAGTCTGGCCGCTCCGGGGTGGGAGTGGGTCGGTGTGACTTCGGTCACCGGTTGGACGCCGCAGGGGCAGCCGGTGTTTGGCAACGACGGCGTCTGGCAGACCGTCGACATTCCGCTGAACGACGACGAACTGATCATCCCCAGCTTCAACGGTGACGGGTCGCTGGCACCCTCGCCGACGGGCTTCTACACCATGGACAGCCTCTGGTTCAGCATTGCCGACGCGGCTGTGGAAGGTCC
>JANQGB010000913.1 GCA_028277545.1 Phycisphaerae bacterium
CGAGCGTGCCCAGTCCTTCGACCTCGACCGGGTGATGACAGGCGAACAGCTCGGGGCCCGGAATCTTGACCAGCTTGCCGTCCTCACGGAACTGGGCCGGGTTCTTGCCCGCCGTGCAGACCGCCCGCGGGCTCCAGGAGAACTTGTAGCCCCAGGGGTTGGTGTTGGCTTCCGGCGCCGGCAGGCCGCCGCAATACGACTTGAAGCTGGTCACCTTGCCGCCGCGCCGTTCCACGTCGTGGATGACCCGCATGGCCGACATGTGGTCGATGCCGGGGTCGACGCCGATCTCGTTGAGAATCATCACGCCGACCTCCTTGGCCGGGGCGTCGAGGGCGCGCATCTTGTCGCTCAGATACGAGGTGGTCACCATGTGCTTGCGGTGTTTGACGCACATATCCGCAACCACCGGGTGCAGGGGGGCCGGCAGCAGGCTGATGGCCAGATCGTGCTCCGAGATGAGCTTCTCCAGCTTGTCGGTTTCCTCCGTCACCAGCGGGATAGCCTGGCCATCGGCGTGACCGTCGACCAGGGCCTCCGCCTTGCTGACGGTCCGGCTGGCCACAGTTACGGCAATGTCCGGCTGGTCAAGCAGGTAGCGAACCAGGGGGCGAGCAACCAATCCAGCACCAAGCACCAGAACCTTCTTCATCAGGCGAACTCCTCTATTTCGCAGTGTCTGACCAGCTCACGCGGGTCCGATCCGAGTCGCAAACGTCATGCACGATTCATTCCGCACGGGGCGTTTTTTTGGGGCTCGCGGCTATCAGCCGGCCCGTCTGCGCTGCTGCGAGGGCTCCCTCAGACGAATTCGGCCAGGTAGGCGTAGGGCTCGGTGAGCTGTCCCTGGTGAACGATGGTGGCCCGTTGGAGCTCCGGAGGCAGTCCGCCGGTGTCGAGGGGGGCGGACAAATCCGCACCCACCAGAGCCGGCAGGAAGGGGCTCAGCGCCTGGCTGAAGTGGTTCGACGCGTCCACCGGAAGCTCGCAGGGCAGGAAGTCGACCGCCAGGACAACGGGGCCGTTACCGGCGACTCCGTCGTGCGTTTGGCCGTCGGCGGGATCGTAGACGTATACCGGGCTGTCGGGCTCTGTCGGCCTGGTCGTGCATTCGACCGAGCCGTCTATGTCGCAGGTGATGTCGCCGATGACCCGCAGCCGCGGCTGCTTCGAACCGCCGTAGAGGTCGCTCAACTGCTCTCGGGTGGCCAGCCGGGGGTATTTCGGCTCCCAGTAGATGCAGTTCATCAGCATGGTCAGATGCCTGACACTGGGAAAGAACTTCGACCGGTACAGCTCCGGGCGGGTGTAATACTCCTGAAGGTCGAACGGGGACGAGCCATCGGTGCGTTCGACCAGATGCTCCTCGTGGTACACGCTCTTGAAGCACGTCTTCGCCGTCTTACCGATTGAGCCGACGTCGTCAGGCTCGACCTCTTCGACGGGCAGCAGTTCGAAGATTTCCTGCGCCCCCCGGGAGACCCAGCCGTAGCCCGCGAAACCACAGATCAGGGGCTGAATCTGCTCCGGGAGACCGTGGCGACGGATACGGTCGCCGACAGCAGCTATTTCGCGCTTGGCGTGCTCCAGGTCGTCGTAGTGATAGGCCTGTCGAATCTCGCTGAAGGGGCTG
>JANQGB010000975.1 GCA_028277545.1 Phycisphaerae bacterium
TGCTAAGCATCGTCAACGACATCCTCGACCTGTCCAAAGTCGAGGCAGGCAAGATGGTCGTGGAACGCATCGCCTGCAACCCGTGCGAGCTCATAGGCGAGGTGGCTTCGCTGGTGCGAGTGCAGGCCGACGGCAAGAACCTCTCGTTCAACGTCGAGTATGTCGGTGCGGTACCTGCGACCATTCAGACCGACCCTACGCGCCTGCGCCAGCTACTCATCAACCTGCTCGGCAACGCCATAAAGTTCACCGAACAGGGCGGCGTGCGGCTCATCACTCGTCTCGCGGATCATGGTCGCAAGCCGGTCATGCAATTCGACGTGGTGGACACGGGTATCGGCATGGCCGCGGAGCAGGTGGCCAAGCTATTCCAGCCGTTCGTGCAGGCTGACGCGTCGACAACGCGAGAATACGGCGGCACCGGGCTGGGCCTGAGTCTCAGCAAGCGACTCGCGGAGATGCTTGGCGGCGAGATCGCCGTGGTCGAGACCCGGAAGGGCATCGGAACGCGCCTCCGCCTCACCGTTGCCGCCGGGCCGCTCGATAAGGTGGAGCTCGTCGAGGATCCCATGCCGGCCACCGTCATCGCACCGGAACCAGCCGCGGTTAGCGCCGACCGCCCCGGTCTGCAGGGCTGTCGTATCCTGCTGGCCGAGGACGGTCCCGACAATCAGCGTCTCATCGTCCACTTCCTGAAGGCCGTGGGGGCGGATGTCACGGTAACAGAGAACGGCAGGCTCGCTGCCTCGGCGGCCCTGGCAGCCTGCGATGACAGCCACCCGTTCGATGTAATCCTGATGGACATGCAGATGCCGGTGATGGACGGCTACCAGGCTACGAGCCTGCTGCGACAGGGGGGTTACACCAGGCCGATCATCGCCCTGACCGCACACGCCATGGAAGGCGACCGTAGGAAGTGCATGGATGCAGGCTGTGATGACTACGCCTCCAAACCCATCAACCGAGAGAAGCTGGTCGAGACCATTCGAGGACACCTCCAGCCCGTCGAGGTGCAGGCCGGCACAGCCTAGCCGGCGCGTCAAGACTGCCGGCTCATACCGCGCCGTGAGCTTCAGTTCGTGCCGGACCCCAAAAGTCGACGACGCAGCCTATACGCATCCATTGAGATGCCGGAATTCCTGAGACGCTACACGAGCACGACTGCGCCGGGTCGTTCGTACCGCAGGCTTCCAGCCTGCAGTTATTGCGACAACGCTGCCGGCGGGAGGCCTGCGCTACGAAGGCACGCTGACTTTGCGCCGCGGTGCCAGACGGGCGGCCAGTCCGGCCCGTGAGGCCCGGCGCAGGGCATTGGGCTCAAGCCTCTCGCCCGCGAGCGTTGATCGCTCCCCTCGAACCGCCGGTGACGCCACGCTCCGGTTGAGGCGCCGCCCCCGCCAACGCGGAGAACGTCCGCACGCAAGTCTGCCGACATCAGGTGGGCGCCGACCGTATCAAGCGTTGATTCCCGGAGATGCATCGGGCGTGTGGTCGTGGTACGATCCCGCGTCTATGACGGTCGCGATGGTTCGTTCAGGAGTCAAAGGAGGAGCGCGTGTACTCTGGATCATGCTTAGGTAATCAGCGAGGCCTTTATCTTCTGTGCCTTCCAGCCCTGTTGGCGCTGGCGTCCTGCTCGTCATCAATGAGCTTCGACCCGGCCACCTATCCCCCGGCTCGCCGGGCCGACACGGTGGATACGCTGCACGACGCGAAAGTGGCGGACCCGTACCGCTGGCTCGAGGATGAGCAGAGTGCCGAGGCTCAAGCCTGGGTTGACCAGCAGAACGCCTTGACGCACCAGACGTTATCCCGATTCGCGAGCGTTCGTCAGCAGGTCGCCAGCGAACTGGAGGCGGTCTACGGAGTTGCCTCTGCCTCGAATATCTACCCCTACGAAGGACGTTACTTCCTTACCCAGCGAACCGGGCTGGAGAATCACGCCAAAATCCACGTGCGCGAGGGTGGCAGCACTGCTGCGTCCCGGGTGGTGATCGATCCTAACACGTTCAGTGAGGATGGCACGGTGGCGATAGACTGGTGGTATCCGTCTCGCGATGGATCGCTGATCGCCTACGGCAAGTCGGCCTCCGGCTCCGAGAAGAGCACGCTCTACATCCGCGACGTGGCCGCCGGACGTGACCTGCCGGACGTCATCCCCTTTACGCAGTATTGCCAGGTGGCCTGGAACGCTGACAGCACCGGATTCTACTACAATCGCTGCCCCGACCCCGCGACCGTGCCGGCCGGCGAAGAGAACTTCCACATGCGGGTCTACTTCCACAAGGTGGGCACCGACTACGGGGAGGATCGCTACGTCTGGGGTGAGGGCCGGCCCTACGACGAGGAGCCCAAGCCCTATTCGTCAAGCGACCACAGCTACGTGATGCTCAACTTCTACCGCGATCCGGCCAACAACGACCTGTTCTTCGGACCGATGGACAGCACCGAGCCGCTCAAGCCGGTGGCCGATGGATTGGGCGCCATCACCACCGGCGACGTGGTAGGTGACCGGCTCTTCGTGCGGACCAACTACCAGGCGCCTCGCTACCGCATCTGCACCACGACGGTGGACAAGCCGGGTCCGGAGCACTGGCGCGACCTGGTCCCGCAACAGAAGGGCGTCATCAACGGTTTCATGGTGGTGGACCACAAGCTGGTGGTTCGAATCAGCGAGGATGTCCATTCGCGGCTGATGGTCTACGACTTCGACGGGCGTCTGCTGGACGAGATTCAACTGCCAGGCATCGGCACCGTATCAAGCTTCAGCGGGGAGTATGACCGGCCGGACCTCTTCTTCACGTTCTCGTCCTGGGTAGTGCCGCCCGCGACGTATCGCTACAACCTGCGCACCAGCGAACTGGACCTGCTGCACCAGCGCGAGTGCCCCCTCGATCTTGACAAGTACGAGACGAAGCAGGTCTGGTATGCCTCGAAAGACGGCACCCGCGTGCCCATGTTCGTGGTCGCGGACAAGAACGTTGAACTCGACGGCGAGAACCCGACGCTGCTGTACGGCTACGGCGGCTTCAACTCCAGCTTCTACCCCCGCTATCGCCCGCGGATCCTGCCGTTCCTGGAGCGCGGCGGCGTGTGGGTGCTGGCCAACATCCGGGGAGGCGGTGAGTTCGGGCAAGCCTGGCACGACGGTGGGCGGCGTGAGAACAAGCAGCGCTGCTTCGACGACTTCTACGCCGCCGGCGAGAAGTTGATCGAACTGGGCTATACCCGACCCTCCAAGCTGGCCTGCAAGGGGGGCAGCAACGGAGGGTTGCTGATCGGGGCAGCGGTCAGCCAGCGTCCCGATCTCTTCCAGGCCGCCCTATCCCAGGTGCCGCTGATGGACATGCTGCGCTTCCACCATTGGGGCATGGGGGCTCAGTGGGTGCACGAATACGGCGACCCCGAGGATCCGGGTGAGTTTGAGTGGGTCCGGGCCTACTCTCCGTACCACAACGTCGTCGAGGGCACCGATTACCCGGCCACTCTGATCGTCACGGCAGAGGCGGACAATCGCGTCGACACGGCTCACGCTTTCAAGATGACCGCCGCTATGCAGCACGCCACCACCGGGCAACGACCGATCTTCATCCGCGTCGAGCGCAAGGCCGGTCACGGCGCCGGCAAGCCGCTCAGCATGCGCATCGCGAATCAGAGCGAGGACTGGATATTCCTTATG
>JANQGB010000987.1 GCA_028277545.1 Phycisphaerae bacterium
TGGAGAGCGGGCGACTCCTGCCCTTGCGGGACCTGGTCGGCGACACCACGCTCTTCAACCGGCGGGACGATCCCAACCTGGTGCACTACTACTCGCAGGCCTGGGCGCTGGTCTTCTACCTGCAACGCTCCCGGCGGGCCGAGTTCGCCGACTACCTGCGCCTGCTGGAACAGCGCAAGATCGGCCAGGACACGACCAGGGCCAGCGAGCTGGCCGACTTCGAGAGCGTCTTCGGCCCCCTGGACGACGACTTCCAGCGCCGCTGGGCCAGCTTCATCGTGTCGTTACGGTTCAAGCCGTCGGAGACCTGAGGCCTTACGGATCGCGGGTGCTGGGCCGCTCCGATCCAGCGCCGCGGCCGCCGGTTCGTTCGCCCGAATCAGTCAACTCACAGATATCGCGCCCAGAGCGACACCCATCTCCACGGCCCAACAGGTGGCCTAGTGACGGATACGTGTCAGTCTATACCGTGTCCGGATGCCGTCTACTCGACAGCCGGCTTCTTCACGCGCGGCGGCAGATCCGGTTGAGGAGCGTCTGCGTTCAAAGACGCCGCCCCGCCACCCTTGGCGTAGGCCTGGTTCAGGACGGCAAGCACCGGTTCGGTCAGATCGACCCGCTGACTGTAGAAGAGCACCGGGCGCACCAGAATCTCCTGGCGCAAGGCGTCGGAGTTGGGCAGGTCTTCTGGCAATTCGCGATCGGCCAGCACGACGTCGATACCGCGGGCCGTGGCCTCGCTCTCCACGGCGCCGCGAACGTTGTCGTAGATATGCCGCAGCCAACCCATGTGATCGTTCTTTATTCTCTGCTCCTCGGTTTCGAGCCAGAGCCTGAACTCGATTTGAGCGCGCTGGAGATCGGTCTTTCGCTCGGTGTACTCCTTGCTGGTCGGCTTGAAGGACTCCAGCGCCTCGGCCTGGTTCTGGATGGCCTGCCGGCGGTTCTCCGCCTCGTCCGCGATGGCCAGGCGAGCACGGTCGAAACGATCTTCCAGGTCCTTGGTCATCTGATACCGCTCGAAGATCTCGCCGAGCCTGGCTACGGCGATGTTGGGCGAGGTCTGCATGCTGTCCGCCTGGGCGACGAGCGCGGGCAGGAAGAGTCCGGCAAGAAGCGCGATCCGTTTCATCAGTTATCCCTTTCCGATTCCGTAGTTTCGTACCGCAGCGGCGGTACCAGCCACAAGGCGGCCCCATTGTCACCATCGGCGCCGCGGGGACAACCCCGCGGGAAGCGGCCTACCGGTCGCGAACGGCTCGGGAATAAGCGTTGGGAACAGACTACGATATCAGCTCTCAGCGCCGCACGCGGGGCAGAACTGAGCCGCGTCAGGCAGCGTGCGGCCGCAGCGACTGCAGGACAACGTGCTGGAGCCCGGCGCGGCAGGTGGAGCCTGCGCGCCGCCAGGCGGAACGGGCGGGGCAAAGAAGTAGCTCTTGCAGACCAGGACGGGCAGAAGGACCAGGCCGTTGGCTACCAGCACGCTGCAGAGCATGGTAGGGCCGCCGCGGACGCTGAACAGGGTGCCCAGCACGGCGAAGACGATGGTCAGTACATAAGCCCAGCGCCGGCCGCGGTAGAGTCCGACCAGAAGAACCGCGTCCAGTACCGCAGCGACGAGATATACCGGCCTGCCCATCAGACCGTTAAACAGGGTGGCCACGGTGATCAGGGCCAAGGCGCCCAGTCCAATCCAGAGCGGGGCGGGGATCGGTCTGACGGGCATCTCCGGTGCTCCTTGTGTTTGCAGGCGATTGCGTGCCCGCATCGCATGATACGGCAGCACCGACCTGCCAGCAAACAAGGGGCGAAGTCGCGGAGGGCGCTCGCCCTGTCAGTCGTCGGGGCGCGAACGCCTGAGTCCAACAGCGCATGGCGGAAGGCGCAGTCTAATGTAGCGCCTCCGGGTTGCCGGCGTCTTTGGTCGACGCGTATAGGCGCGGGTGCCCCATCCCTTCCACCGGAAGCGGTAGGGAATCACATCGCGGTCAGGGCGGTGTCAGTTCCGGCGTCTGCTCCACACGATGCCCATGCCGACCCCCAGCAGGCCCAAAGTGGCCGGCTCGGGGATGTGGGCCACGTAGGCTTCGAGGAAGCCGTCTGGGTTGTAGGCGGCGCCTACGATGGTGTTACCATCGGCCGAGACGCCGCTGGCCGTCCAGAGATTCCAGCCGGTCAGATCTACGCCGCCGGCGGTCAGCACGTCGGCCAGGTCGCGGGCGCCGTGCACCGGGTCGTAGACCCAGGGCTCGTTGTGAAAATCGCCGACAATGACCGAGCCGTCGGCCGAGCAGTCGTAGATGTAGCCGCCGTAGAAGCCCAGGCCGACCATGCCGGTTTCTTCCGTCCAGCGAAAGACCTCAAGGAGCGTGCGCCCGAGCTCATCGGTGCCGACGTCGCTGAAGCCTACCACTACGGAGCCATCGGCGGAGACCGCGTAAGCGCTGCTGTTAAACCACCCGCCAACCAGATCGCCCAAGCCAACCACGCCGCCCTCCGCGGTCCAGCGGATGGCTTCCTGGTTGCGGTCGTAGTTCATGCTCCGCCCCACGACCACCGAACCATCGGCCGAGCAGGCAAGGGCGGTGCTTTCGGCGGCGCCCGGCGTCAGGCCGCCGATGCCGACAATCCACGTCTCCTCGGTCCAGCGGAAGCCCTCGCGAGGCGGCACGCCCACGCCGCCGCGACTGCCGGTGCCCACCACTACGGAGCCGTCGGCGGACACGTCATTGGCTTCACTGGCATACGGTCCGCCCCAGAAGTCGCCG
>JANQGB010001073.1 GCA_028277545.1 Phycisphaerae bacterium
TTGACCACGGCGTCTGCGCCCTCGCAGAGCGCGTCGGCCGCCTGCTGGTCGTTCAACTCGCCCTCCAGCCAGTCGATGCGGTCCTGGCTGTCGAAACCGCCACGGTCGCTTTCCGGGCGATACCAGCAGCGGCAGCGATGCTGAGCCGCGGCCAGGTGGTTTACAATGTAGCGCCCCAGAAAGCCCGTGGCTCCGGTAACGGCGACGTTCATGCCCTTGACTCCTCGCCTAACTGGTCAGGTGGCAGCCCGGCTGCGCCTCTAGCATCCTAGCTCGGGACCTCCTGCCGGGCGACATCTGTCGCGGTTCGACTGTGCGGCGAGATTGCACTACCATATCGCCGACTTCGAACCAACCGCAGGGAGGCGGCAGCCCTTGTCCATCCACGATGCATCCCCCGATTCCCAGAGTGGGCCAACACCTGGCGGCGGCGGCGCGCCCTTCGAGTGGCCTGACGGCCAGGGACAACGCTGGACGGTAGAAGCACACCCGGCCCGGGTGAGCCTGAGATCGGGCGACGTCCGGTTCGACATACCGAGGGCCCGTTTCAGTACTGACATCTACGTATCACCAATGGGCCAGCAGGTGGTGCTGCGTTTCTCAGGCCCCGATCAGGACGTCGGCTTCCTGGTCTCGAAGTCAGATGCCGCTGCCTTGTTCGGCAGAATCGAAGTTGTCCCGGTCACACCAGATGCGCTCGCCCAGCAGGAGGCCCGTGAGGCTGCCGCACGGCGCCCCACCTGGCCCGAGATGACGGCCACGTCGGTCTGGGCGCTGATCTGCGCCGCGCTGGCCTTCTTACCCTATGTCGGGTTCGTTTTTGCCCTGATCGCCGCCGCCCTGCTCTGGCGGCAGCGCAAGCGCACCCAGCCGACGCCGGCAACGCGCCACATCCGCAAGATGGCAGTCGTGACGCTCGGGCTGTTGGTCTGGGGGATAGCGGTGTGCATGCTGAGCACCTGGACCTGGACGCAGCCCTTTCCCGTGGAAAAGCTCAACTCGCCGTCCGCCTTCGTCGGCGGGCAGGATCTGGGCACTCCGCTACGCGTTGTGCTGGTCGTGGTGGTTGTGCTGGCCTCGCTATCGATTCACGAAGCGGCCCACGCCATATCGGCCTGGTGGTGTGGCGATGACCTGGCAAGATCGCTGGGCCGGGTGACCCTGAACCCCAAGGCGCACATCGACCTCTTCGGAACGGTGATTTTGCCAACGCTGTTGGCCGTGAGCGGCCTGGGCGTGTTCGGGTACGCCAAACCGGTACCGGTGCAACTGGCGGGCGTGCGCAATTACCGCCGGGCACACATCCTGATCTCGATAGCAGGGCCAGGCTCCAACCTGCTGCTGGCTGCCGCGGCATTGTCGGTGCTGTTGGCGATCGGCTGTGTCCTGCGCTACTTCGCTCCGGCGGTGGCTTTGCTTCACTTCCAGTCACTGGCGCCCGTGGTCCCGGCCGGGAGTGTCGGCCTGGGGGCGATTCTGGCCATGGTGATCGGCTTGCTGAAGCTTACGTTCATCGTCAACATCATTCTGGCCTTGTTCAACCTGATCCCGATACCGCCGCTCGACGGGTCGTGGGTGCTGGAACATCTGTTTCCGCAGACGCTGGGCCAGGTGTATGCCCGCCTTCGTCCCTACGGCTTCATGCTCTTCCTACTGCTGTATATGACGCACGCATTCCGGTACCTGCTGGCTCCGGCGTGGCAGATCATCGGAACAGTCAGCGGGATGTTGAGCGATGGCGTCCTGTTTTCGCTAGCCGGGTAAGGCCGGCGCGGAGAGCACTGGCCAGACACGTGGGATGGACGATATTCTTAAGTCGGAGCACTGTTTGCAGGGCGCGAGGACCGTGGCGCGACGGTTCCAGCGCCTTGGCACGGGCGCTAGCACAGGTCCGCTTGGGGAGGATGAGTGTTTATGACAACCAACGTTGGACTGACTCGGCGGCTGTCTGTCTGTGCCGGGCTGCTGTGCCTGCTGGCGGTCTTGGCGGTGGGCTGCGGAACCATGTCTTCGGGTGGTGGTGGGGGCGGCGGTCGTGACGATGAGCCCGTGGACACCGACCAGGACGGACTCAGCGACGCCGAGGAACTTGCCCTGGGCACGAATCCTGCGCTCGCCGACAGCGACGGCGACGGGCTCAGCGACGGCGAGGAGGTTGCCGGCGGCACTTCTCCGCAGGCACGGGACAGCGACGGTGACGGGGTTGACGACGATGAGGATCCTGCTCCTACCGTACCGGGGGAGACCGACGGCGAACCGGGCGATGAGTCCGACGGCGACCAGGTAGACGGTGACGGCGACAACCCCGAGGACGAAGTGCCCGACGATACCGACGACGGAATGGTCGATGAGATCGAACCCAACGATACCTTCGCCGAGGCGACGCCGGCCGGCTTGGGCGAGGCGGAGTCGCTGACGCTGGTGGGCACCATTGCCAGCCGGCGCGACGTGGACGTCTTCGACCTGGGGACTCTCTCGCCGGGAGACCGCCTGACGGTGGAGGTCACCCAGGCCAACAGCGCGTTCGACTCGCTGGTTTCCGTATTTGACGAGGAAGGCGAACTCTTCGTCTGGAACGACGACCGTGACCTGGACACGCTGGAACTGAATTCATTCGCAGAGGAGGTGATTCGCCACGAGTCGTCGAGCTACTTCCTGGCGGTGACCCACTCAACGTTCTCTACGTTCTCTATCCGCCCCAGCAACTACGCCGTCCAGGTGGATATTCAGCGCGGGGGAGAGGTGCCCGCGGCCGAAGGGCAAATTGTCTACCTGGATTTTGCCGGCGGTGCGGTCGAAGACCCGTTCCTGGGCGATGTCGAGCTGGTGCCGTTTGATGCGGCCGACATCGACGCGGCGTACGACGGGCAAACCGGGGTGGTCAAGAGTGGCATCATCGCGACCGTGGAGCAGAACTTCGAGGACTTCGATCTGACGGTGTTGCACTCCGACGCGGCTGCCCGACCGGAGGAGGGCACGTACTCCACGATCTACTTCGGCGGGTTCAGTGAAGACGCCTATGGGATCGCGGACGACGTGGACTCCTACAACAGCAATCCCGCTGACAACGCCATAATCTATACCGAGTCCTTTACGCCGGACCAGTTCAGCGAGTCGATCAGCGCCGCGGAACTGGGCGTGGCCATCGGCAACATTGCCTCGCACGAGATGGGTCACCTCCTGGGATTGCACCACGTGGTCGACCCCGAGGCCCTTATGGACACGGTCTCGCCGGCTGACGCTTTCCTGGAGGATCAGGAGTTCACTACCGCCGAGCTGTACGAAGACGTGTTTCCGCTCGGTGTGCAGGATGCTTTCCAGTTGCTGTCCGAGATTCTGGGCTTGTTGTAGCGGACTCTCACCAACGACATGGCTGAGTTTCACCAGCGCCTGCGCTGGCGTTCAGCCGGTATCGGGCCCGTTGATGATACCGTCAACTGCGGGCTGTGGGTGGGCAGGCACGACGGTACGCCGGACAGTCCGACGGGGGCCAAGCTTGGCGTTTATGCCGGGTTTGGGAAGCGTCTGGAAGTACGTGCCACCCTGGTGCACCAGTTCCTCGATGCCTGTCCTCCGGCATGGCAGGCGCAGCAATCGCATGGCACGGGCTGCCGCGACCTGTTGGGTGAACCCGCACGTCGAGAAGCCCGCTGGAAGCGGGCTCAACCGTTGCTGCCGGCGTTTGACACCCGGCATGAATGCCGGGCCTAGCGCACGGTAATTGCCAGTTCGCTTGCAGGGGGCTTAACCGCAGAGTCTGGCTGTTGGGCCGCGCCCCAAGAGGCCCGTACCGTATTGACTGTAATCCTGCGACAGGCTGGGTTGGCGCCATACTGATACCGCGCCGCGCGTCGCACCCGGCGGCGGCGTCCGGCTGCGCAGCGTCAGGTGTTGGAGCAGTTATCGGAGAATAGCGCGACTGGCGCAGCATTCCGAGCGTTCCTGCGTCTCATAATGGGCCGCCTGGCATGCGGCGGTTCGCGAGTGACGGACTGTGGCTCGGATGTCTGTTGCCCGCGGGCTGACATCGCTCCTCTGGCTGCCTACGCTTTGGGGTAGGA
>JANQGB010001108.1 GCA_028277545.1 Phycisphaerae bacterium
AGCTAAGAGGAACCGGACATGACCGCGACGCCCTTCACCGTTGGCACACCCAAGACTGTCCGCGCTCCGCGCGGCACCGAGCGCACCTGCCAGCCCTGGCAGGCCGAAGCCGCCATGCGGATGTTGTTGAACAACCTGGACCCCGAGGTGGCGGAAGAGCCGGACCAACTGATCATCTACGGCGGCAGCGGTCGTGCCGCCCGAAGCTGGCCGGACTTCGACCGGATCGTGGCGGCGCTGAAGGATCTCGGACCGGACGAGACGCTGTTGGTGCAGTCCGGCCGGGCGGTCGGGGTCGCCAAGACCCACCCCGACGCCCCGCGCGTCTTAATTGCCAACTCGCTGCTGGTTCCGCACTGGGCCAACTGGGACGAGTTCCGCCGGCTCGAGTCGCTGGGGCTGACCATGTACGGCCAGATGACCGCCGGCAGTTGGATCTACATCGGCACCCAGGGCATCCTGCAGGGCACCTACGAGACGTTCGGGGCGGCGGCCCGCAAGCACTTCGGCGGCACGCTCAAGGGCAAGCTGGTGGTCACTGGCGGGCTCGGCGGGATGGGCGGTGCCCAGCCGCTGGCGGCCACCATGAACGAGGCCGCCTGCCTGGTGGCGGAGGTCGATCAGAAGCGCATCGACAAGCGGCTGCACGACCGCTACGTCGACAGGACAACCGCTTCGTTTGATGAGGCCATCGAGTGGGTCACCAACGCCCAGAAATCCGGTACCGCCCTGTCCGTGGGTGTGTGCATGAACGCGGCCGACATGCTGGCCGAACTGCTCAAGCGAAACATCACGCCCGACGTGCTCACCGATCAGACCTCGGCCCACGACGCGCTCGACGGGTACGTTCCAAACGGAATGACCTACGCGGCGGCTCTGGATCTTCGCCAGAGCGATCCCGAGCGCTACACCAAGGAGTCCATGCGGACCATGGGCGAGCACGTCCGGTCGATGCTGGAACTTCAGAGCCGAGGTGCTGTCACTTTCGACTACGGCAATAACATCCGAGGCCAGGCGCAGCTTGTGGGCGTGCAGGACGCCTTCGACATCGTAGGCTTCGTGCCACTCTACATCCGCCCGCTGTTCTGCGAGGGGCAGGGGCCGTTCCGCTGGTGTGCCATCTCCGGCGATCCGGCCGACATTGCCCGCACCGATCGCGCGGTTCTGGAGACCTTTCCCGAGAACGAACACCTTTGCCGCTGGATTCGTATGGCCGGCGAGCGCGTGGCCTTTCAGGGACTGCCCTGCCGAATCTGCTGGTTGGGTTACGGCGAGCGCGACAGGATGGGCCTAGTCTTCAACGACCTGGTGGCCAAGGGCGAGATCAAGGGTCCGATCGTGATCGGCCGGGATCACCTGGACTGTGGCTCGGTCGCTTCGCCCAACCGGGAGACGGAGGGCATGAAAGACGGCTCCGACGCCATTGCGGACTGGCCCATCCTCAATGCCATGCTCAACACCGCGTGCGGCTCTAGTTGGGTCAGCGTGCACCATGGCGGTGGCGTGGGCATCGGTTACTCGCTCCATTCCGGCCAGGTCATCGTGGCCGACGGAACTCCGGAGGCAGCCGCTCGACTGAAGCGCGTCCTCACCGCCGACCCGGCCACCGGCGTCTTCCGCCACGTCGACGCCGGATATGAAGAGGCCGCCAAGGTCGCGCAAGAACGCGGTGTGAAAATCCCGGGCGCGTAGATCCCCAGGCGCGCAGGCTGCCGGACGCACACTGGAATCGCAGCGCCGCGCACAATTCATGTCTTGATCACGCCGGAAGCTGCGGCTGGCTTAGGGGTCCGCCACCTGGGCTTGTGGACTCAGGGCGTAAGTACTGGCCGGATAGGCGGTCGGTGGCGCATCGCCTTAAGCACGACTCTCAAACTCTACTTTGCGGATCACGATCCGGGCAAGAACCACCTGAAGTCGGCCTCCAGTTGGGTCGAATAAGACGGGGTCGGGGTGAATCGCCGAGAAATCGTGACTGTAGAGCAACATGGCCGCGACTGCGCCACAGCGCGGCATCCGTCTGGACGTCTCAGGTTAGTGTGGAGTTTGGCTGGCCACGGTGAGCTGCCTGGCGCGTGACGGGTGAGGTCCTTGGGGAGTCAATACAAATGCGATCGATTCGACAGAGGTTTCTGACCTACCTGATTGTGGCGGCACTTCTGCCGCTCTGTGCGGTGGCGGTCTACTCCATCTGGTCTAACTCCTCCTGGATTCGTGCGCAAATCGACCGCGAACTCCGGGCCATGGTGGACAATAAGCAGGGCGCCCTCGACAACCACCTGCGGCACTTCGGCACCGCGGCGCGTACGCTGGCCAGCAACCGGGCGGTCCAGGATGCCCTGCACAGCTACTACGACAGCGGCCTGCCGTCCTCCGCTGAGGATGAAGGTCACGCTGCATTCAGGGATGCCGAGCACGCCCTCCTCCGGTACCAGGAGAGCGGCTGGGGGGTGGGCCATCACGTGTTCATCGCCGACATCAATGGTGAGATTATCA
>JANQGB010000566.1 GCA_028277545.1 Phycisphaerae bacterium
TCCTTGACAGGTGGGCGGCAGACGCCCGGGTCTTCGACGACTGCGTCTCGGTCAGCGCAACCACCGTGCCGTCCCACGCGTCGATGTTCACCGGCCTGCTGCCCACAGAACACGGCACGGACAACATCCACAACTACCTGCACGACAGCTTCACTACAGTTGCGGAGTTATTACAGGCTGACGGCTATCGCACCTACCTTTACGCAGCCAACCCTCACATCTCCAATGATCGCAACTTCAACCAGGGTTTTGACCTCGCGGAGCAGCCCTGGGACCCGAAGTACTCCCAGCGGGCTTTCGAGATCGTCAGGAGCAAGATTCCACCACAGGATCGTAGCAGCGAACTGCCCGCCAAGCTTGCGGCGAGCATCAAGAGAGCGTCCAAGACGAGGAGGGGCACGCTAAACTCCTGGGCGATCAAGGCCTCAGGCCAACTCGCCCAGAACGGTGTCGAGGACTGGCTCTCAGCCAGCGACCAGGGCAAACCTTTCTTCGTCTTCCTGAACTACATGGAGGCCCACCGCCCCTACATCCCGGCGGAATCCTATAGATTGCGCATGATGACGCCCGAGCAGGTAAGCCGCTCCTACACCGTGGATCGGTCCTGGGATGCTATTTGGGCGTACACGTTCCGACTGACCGAGTACACGACCGAGGAACTGGATCTGACCAGGGCTACCTATGACGCCACCCTGGCCGAACTGGACGACCTGCTGAAGAACCTGCTCGACGCACTGGAGGCGCGAGGCGAGTTGGAGAACACCGTCGTCATTCTCACCTCCGACCATGGCGAGCATCTTGGCGAGCATCACATGTTCGATCACCAGTACTCTCTGTTCGAGCCCCTGATTCGAGTGCCGCTGGTGGTCCATGCACCTGGGCGTCTGGCTGCGGGGCGCGACCGACACCCGGTCACCAATCTCGATCTCTTCGCTACGGTGCTGGAACTGGCGGGGACTGACGCGCCGGCGAATCTCAACACGCGCGGCGTCAGCCTGCTGTCGCCGGTGAACGACCGGGTCCGAATCGCGGAATACCCGACACCCGCCAGGGGACCATTCAATAGTGTTCGTAAGAAGTATCCCCACTGGGATTCGTCACGCTGGGATCGTAGCCTGCGCGCAGTAGTTGATGGGCAGCACAAGTACATCTGGGCTTCGGACGGGCGCCACGAACTCTACGACATAGTTGCGGATCCGCGCGAACGGCTGGACTTGATTCAGCGGGAGCAGACCGTGGCCGGGGAAGTCGCCGGTCTGCACGACTCACTAGTGGCGGGCTTCAACATCCACGACGCAGCCGACGACCCGGATCCGCCAATGCCGGCCCATACGCAAAGACATCTCGTGGGCATGGGATACGTAGATTACGGCGATGAAGACGACTCCCAGCAGACGCCGGACACGACGTCCAAGCCGTCAGGCCAGGATCGACCCTGACAGCGCGTAGTTGCAATGCGTGACGGCGACCATGCGCCCGTGAGAGCCGCCGTGCGCACCTCTGCGACGGTAGGCATCGAATGCCCGGCGACCCTGCGAAGTGTCGAACTCAGATCGCGCCTTCCAGACGAAGCATATGCTCTTTCTGGCGAACGCCGCGCGGTGAGGAGAACTCACCCAGCGAACCGTCGGAGCGAATCACTCGATGGCAGGGCACGACCAGTGGCAGTGGATTGTTGGCCATAGCGGACCCCACGGCGCGCGTGGCCCGCGGGCTGCCCGCTGCTCTGGCAAGATCGGCGTAGGTGGCCGTCTTCCCCCGCGGGATCCTCCGGCAGGCCTCCAGCACCCGTCGCCGGAAGTCGGTCAGGCAGCTGAGGTCAAGCCTGACCGCGAATCGCGCCGGCCGGCCTTCGAAGTAGGCCCGCATCGCCGAAACGAGGTTGGGCATCAGGGCCGGCTCTTCGCTGGCACCGAGGTGCTGCTGGCCGATCAGGCGCTCGAGCTTCGCGCGTCCCTTGTGCGGCAGGTAGGTGGCCAGCAGGCCGCGCGGACCCACCACGATTCCGCAGTGCCCCGCCACGGTTTCAAAGATGCAATACTTGGACATGCCGCCAGTCTAGCGGCCCCTGCCTCGGCTCTGCAAGAATTGCTGACGGCGACCGGCTGCCCGTTGGAAATCGGTTACCACCCTGGCTATGCGGGACAGCATGGCCTGTCCCTCCTGGGTTGTCTCCAGGCCCACGAACTGGAATCCCAGCGAGCACACACCCTTGGTTCTCGACTCGCGATGCCGGAAGATCGCGTCTATGACCAGTTCAGGACCTTTCGACTGCAGAGCGAATGACAGGCGAATGCTCTGACCGGGAGCGAAGTCTCCCGGATCATTCGACCGCACGCGGGCCCCTCCGGCCGAGATATCCTCGAGCACGCCGACACGAGGAGAGCCGTCTGGCCAGTCAGATTCGCCTGCCCAGAACCGGACCTCGATCTGCCGTCCGGGTGGCGGGCAGGCTCGCTGGTAGGCGCGCCGCTGAAGCTCCTGTAACTCGTCGGGCCAGCGCAGTTCCAGCCCCACGCTGGTGTCATCGTCAATCGACGTCACCTTGGCGTTGAACAGGCACTTCTTGTGACCCCGGCGGAAGGTAATTCCCAGCAATTCACCACAGTGCGGTACGAACCCTCCTGTGCCGCCACCTAAGGACGGCAAGGCTACAAACAGTCGCCTGCCTTGCTCGTCGGCGCCGAGGAACCTCGACTTCTGCACCTGCCAACCCACGTCGTCGTGTCGGGTGAGCACGACCTGAGTCTGCCGGAGGGCAGCGTCGGCGATTATTTCATCACGTCGGCATTGGCTGACAAAGATTACCTGGCTCATCGTGAGGATCGCTCCTGACTGTCTAGGTGAACGGCCCCAGGGCCGCGTGTAGTCGTTTCAACTGTTCGGATTCGCCGTCAGTGTCGAGTTGGCAACCCAGCACGATACTGTTTGCGTGCGCCGCCGGGGTCTTGTTCTGAACCACGGCCGGAAACTCGAACGCCTCGGTCTCGCCGGCCACATAGAACTCGACGTGTACGTGGTCTCCGACCGCAACCTCATCGACGTCGGCACGGTTCGCCAGACAGGCCAGCCCACCCACGCTGAGGTTCATCATTCGGGCCTCGCAGTGCCACGGAGCCTCAGAGCCGGAGTTCCTCCGCAAAACTCTGACCGGCGACGAGTCGTGTACCACCGCCCGGCCGAACCGCCGACGCTGCACGACGTGAAGTTCACCAGGCCGGATCAGTTCCAGCCGAATCGCGCCTTCCTCGTCTACGACTGAAAGGACGTTCGTCGAAAAGATGTACCGGGCCCCGCCCACGTCCAACTCGCCGTCGCAGCACACGGTTTGAAGCCTGGGAAGTGGATGATGCGCCGAGTCGTCCAACTGTACCCAGATCGACTCGGACGTGCCCGAGACAATCGCGGCGCCGAGCCGAAGGCCATCGTCGATCTTGGGTGCCAGCGTAACTCGGGCCTGAGCCCGAACCGCCAGCTCAACCGTCCGCAAGGCCTGCCGCTGGCCCAGTGGGAAGGAGTATTGCCCGTGGGATTGCGCGGTCACCAACATGACCTACCTGCTCCTACGGAGTTGTCTCCGCTGTTCGCTGGCTATGAAGCGGGTAATGCGCCGCACCACAGCTCTCATCCGTACCAGCGACCAGGGCCGAAACTTGAGGCCCGCCACCACGGAAAGACCGTCGTGGATCGGCCGGGTGTGCCGCAACTCGGCCATCATGTGGAAGTCGTCGTCAACCGCAGGCAACTCGAAGTTGACGAAGAACGTGTCACCCAGGCGCCAGTCCCTGGCCTCCGCCCGATCCACGACTGTGCACACGCCGCCGGCTGAGATGTTGGTCAGCAGAGCCTTGAGCGGTCGGGCCTGCACCGGGCAGCTTCCACCATCCTCAGCAGATCCCCGGTGGATCACGGCGACGACCTTGTGGCTGGCAAGCGACATGCGAAAGTCCGCCCGGCGCTGGTGGGGCCTGATGGCGCCCGGCTGCCCGATGGCCATCCCCGGCACGCGCTGGTTGGCATTCAACTGCACGAAGCAGTGCGGCTTGACGACCCTCGCCCTGAAGGCGTAGCGCGTTCCGCTGAGCAGGAAGTGGACGACCACCACCTGCCGCTCGCGGAATCGCACCGACTTGCCGATTGACTGCGGCCGATCGGTGTAGATCGTCTCGGCGTCCACGTCCAGCAGGCGCACTCGTGCAGTAACGAGTTGATCGTCTCCTGTGCGGTAGTGCAGTTCGGCTGCGGCATTCCGGGCGCACGCCTCACGCAGGAGTTTGAACTTCGGCCCCCTGTGGATTGGCGCGGCAACCGCCATGGCAACCGTTCTCCGTAAGCCGGCGCGCATACCGGCATCTCCGTGACAATCTTCGGTAGCCTGCGGTGTAAACTTGACGCCCCGAGAACCTTCATCCGACCGATAATGCGAAGGCCCGCCGATGAGTCTTGCGGGGCGATTTTACTGGACGGAGGCGGACGACGACGCTGCTGCGGCCGCCTCGGGGCGCGGTTTGTAGGCGCCCGTCATGGTGACCAGCAGACCGGGCATCGCCCAGATCAGGTGCAGCAGCCGGATCGCCATTGCCATGCACAGAATCTGTGAGAGGCTGGCGTGCGAATCCAGCAGGAAATGCTTGTAGGTCGCTTCGGTTGTTCCCAGTCCCTGCAGCGATATTGGCACGGCGGCCACTATGTTGCCCGTCGAGGTGACCGCGTAGTAGTCCCACATCTTGCCGCCGGAGAAGTCCATATCCATGGCGTAACAGACCAGGACAAAGTCGCATACGGCGAATAGCTGCAGTAATATGGTGGCCGCCAGGGCCCCCAGCACCAGCGACTTGTGCCGCAGCAACCGGCGGGTTGCCTTGTCCGCCCTGTACCCCTGCCCCATACCCCAGGCTGCCAGTCGTCGCAGGCGCCCGGGAGCTGCCCCCTGGCCGGCTGAGGGCTCTGCGCCGAGCGAAATCAGCCTCCGTATCAGGTGCACGGAAGCCAGCCACGAACGCAGCCGTTCCGAACTGAGCAGCAGCGCAGCGAACATCAGGCCCAGCCAGACGGCCGCCACCGCGTATCCGACCGCCAGCAATTGTGGATTGCGCGTGCACAGCAGAATGACCAGACCGACGGTGGTCAGCAGCCCGGCCAGGCCGATCACGCGGTCCAATACCACGGTCGTAACCGCCTCGGTCTTGCGGTCCGTATGCAATGAGATGTAGTACGCTTTGGCCACGTCACCACCGGTGGAGCCTAGCGCAAAGAAGTTCAGGAAGTTGCCCGCGAAGGAGAGCTTGACGGCCTCCCAGTAAGCGATGTGGATCTCTTGAGCCCGCAGCAGCCACTTGAACCGCAACGACTGCAGAAACACGACGGGTGTGAAGACGACCAGGCAGAGCAGGAGGATCTTGGGATTGCTGCGCCTGATCGCTCCGTACAGTCCGTAGGTAATCTTCTCCGAACCGTCCTCTCCGATGGCAAGCTGGTCGCGCAACAGGGCTACGTCCTGCCCGTCGATCAGGACGGTGACGCTGGTAGGCGTCTCGCCCAGCAGTCGCACCGTCCTGCCGTCGGCCAACTCGGCGCTGTCCTGCAGCGTTACCCCATGCAGCACGTAGGCCAGCGCCACCACGCAGACGACCACCCGCAGGAGCGTGAAAAGAAGTTTCTTCCGTTCTTCTGTCATCAAGCTGACGATCTCGCGTCACTCGTGCCGGCCATGAAGCAGCACCGGTCAACCCGGTCGTGGCGGGCAGAGTTCACCGCCCCTCTGCCTACCGCACCGCAACGCCTATGGCAAGCGGCATCTTGGCTGTTTATCGGATGCTCGCCCCGGGGGTCGTGAGCACGGAATCGCCGGGATCTCGGTTCCGCATCGCCAGGCAGCGTTTTAAAACGCCCTCCTGTGTGAAACAGAGTAGTACGGGGCGCTCGCCAGATCCGAAGAGCTGGCATAGACTGTGCCCGCCGTGTTGGCTGAACTGTTCGAACATCGTAGCGAACTGCCCGGCCCTGCAGACCGGCTCGACGCCAAGGCCCTGCCCGGGGGACGGGGAGTCTGCGCTCTGGTCGACGGGTCGGACCGCTTGATCCAGACGCTCTCGTCCGAGAATCTCAGGCGCACCCTTCATCACCGGCTCGAACCACCCAACGAACCCCAACGGCGCCCCCGCGCCAATCTCCGCGACGTCGCCCGGTTCGTCTGCTGGACTTCCACCCACTCGGCCTTCGAGACGGCGCTAACCTACCTGCGCATCGCCAGGAGACTGCAGCCGCAGCGTTATCGACGGGACCTCGCCTTCGGACCCGCCTGGTTCGCCCGCGTGGACCCGCAGGCCCGCTGGCCGCGCTGGGTCGCCGACAAGCTGGCCCTTACTCCGCCCACCGTTGATGTAGGGCCGTTCCGCGATCGGCCGTCCTGCCGCAGGTTTATCGAACTACTGGAAGACCTCTTCGATCTGTGCCGCTATCACGACATACTGCAGCAGGCGCCGCAAGGCCAAGCCTGCGCCTACAAGGAGATGGGCAAGTGCCCCGCCCCCTGTGACGGCACCGTCTCGATGGAGGTCTACCGGGCCGCCATCAGCGCCTCGATCGACTTCGCTCTCGGCGCTAGTGCCGACAGAATGTCACAGCTTGAGAGTGACATGACGGCCGCTGCCGATGGCCTGCAGTTCGAGCGTGCCGCCCGAATCCGCGAACAAATCTCCCGGGCCAGAAAAACTCTGGCCGACGACGGACGACTACAACCCTACCCGGCAAAGTTTCGCTATCTTGTGATCCAACGAGGCGGCGGAACTACCCACTTGAAGCCATTCTTCGTTGATCGAGGTGCCATTGCCGAGGGCGAAACAGTAACACTTAAGGAGGTTGAAGCGACTGTCGGACAATGGGCCGATAATATGCGGGCCTTCTCGGCGGAAACAGCGGAGGCGACGTCACAGGAATGCAGTGAGGGCATCTGGCTGGTTAGCCATTTTATCAACCGGGGTGAGCGCACCCCGGGCCTGTTTGTGCATCAATCCCAACTCGGCACGCCCGACGAACTCGCCCGGCGTGTAGTCCGAAAACTGGGTAAAACACCTCAACGTGGCCATTAGAGGCCACCTTCGGTTGACCATGTACCGCTGCGACAGCTACAATGGCGACGCGTTGGCGCTGGTACTGGGCAACCGGCGACAACGATTGCCATGCGATCGCTGTGGCTGTCGGGCTCGTTCACGGAGGAAGCGGAGATAGCCATAGTGCTCGCCAAACTGCTCAGCGGTCATTTCGATGGACGTGCCGAGGCACTGGCGACACACGGGGAATTGAGTTGTTGGTGGGGTCCTGAATCATGACGCTTTCCACTCTTACGCAAAGCGCTCTTTCCGGCGCACCGGGCCGGCGAATGCCCGCACCGCCGGTTAAGACTTTTCTCGATTATCTGTTCGTTGAGTGTGGCTTGGCCGGCAGCACCATCGCCACGTATCAGCGCTGTCTTTGTGAGTTCTGGGACGAAGTCGTCAACCCGGGCAGTACGGTGGCCGACCTGCTCATTCAGGACATCCAGCGGCACCTGATGAGCCTGCAGAACAGGGGCCTGTCCGTCGGCACGATCGCGCAGCACGTGGCGGCCATCCGCATGTTC
>JANQGB010001161.1 GCA_028277545.1 Phycisphaerae bacterium
TCGGTCCGGAAGGCACCTGGGCCACGTTCATCTCGGTCGACGGGCGGCTTCCATACCCGGTAAGCGGCGGCATCCGAGAGGCGGTCGAGAGCATCACGAACGCCGAGCCGTCACGCCCCAGCTCTCTCTGCCCGGAAGTGGACGGCGAGGTTGACGCGATCGTGCTTCGCGCGCTTCAAAAGGAGCCGGCACACCGGTTCCAAAGTGCCGGCGACCTGGCACGCGACATCCGGAATTACCTTGGCGGAGAGCCGGTCGAAGCTCGGAAACTGCTACCGCACGCGAGTTGGTATATGTTTGCCAAGACCATGCGCCGCCATCGGGTCGTGGCCGTCTTCTCGCTCGTTCTCATTCTGACCGTCGTGGTGTTCACGGTCACCCTGGCTCGGCTATACCGCGAATCGCAGGCCAACGCGGAGGCCGCCCGCATTGAGACCGGGCGAGCCGAGGAGGCCCTCATCAAGGCGGACACCGCCCGCCAGGAGGCGGAGAGAAACGCGCGAACCGCTCTGCGTGAAGCCGCCAGAGCCGCTACCGTCGACGAATTCCTCAACAGCATGCTCGCTTCGGTTCAACCCGAACGCGCCGCGGACTCGAACCAGGACGTCACTGTTCGGGAACTGCTTGACAGCGCTGCCGCGAATGTGGCGGCCCAATTGGACGGTCAGCCGGAAGCGGAAGCAGTCGTTCGCCACACCATCGGCGCGTCGTATCTCAGCCTGGGTCGGCACGAGGAGGCAGCCGCACAACTCCGAGCGTCAGCCGAGATTCGCATGGGTCTGTATGACGGGCCGATGGACGAGACCGCCGACAGTCTGGCCTTGCTGGGATCGGCGTTGCGTTACCAAGGTAATCTGGCTGAATCCGAAGAAGTCCTGCGCGACACGCTGGCCATCCGGCGCGCCCTGTCGGACACGCCGGCGGGAGAAAGCGAGCTGGGCGCCACGCTACTGGCACTTGCCCGTACACAGCACGCCCGGGGACAGTACAGCCAGGCGCGTGAGACAATTGATGAGGCGCTCGAGGTAACCGGTCGCACCAATGGAGAGCGGTCGTTGGAGTACGCGCTGGCGCTCTACGTATCAGCCTGGCTCAAGAAGGACATGCACGACTTTGCGGGCGCAGAGGCGGAGTACCGTACAGCCATCGACATTCACGATGAACTCGATTCCGGGCAGGAGAAAGGGCGTAGCGACGCAATAAACAACCTGGGGCTGCTGCTTCAACAACGAGGCCGCCTCGCTGAAGCGGAACCGCTGCTGCGCGAGGCGCTGGCCTACCGGCGGGAGTTCTTCGGCGACAGGCACCCGGAAACGGCCCTGACCATGAACAACCTGGGTATGCTTCTAAACGCCCAAGGTGACGTGGACGGAGCGGAGGCCATCTTCACCGAGGTGCTCGCGATGTGCAGGGAGTTCTATGGCAATGATCATCCATGGGTCTCGGCCTCGTTGAACAACCTGTCGCGGGTAAGCAGCAAGCGCGGCGACGCTGACGGCGCAGTTGCGTATCAGCGGGAGGCGCTGGCGATTAATCGACGGATATTCGGGGAGGACCACCCGCAGGCCGGCTTCAACCTTCGTAACCTCGCCCTCCTGTTGGAGGACGAAGGCGACTTCGACGAAGCGGAGACACTGTTCCGTGAGACGCTGGCGATCCAGCGTTCGAGTTTCGGTGACTCGAATCCACGGGTGGCCGGCGCGGCGCTCAACCTGGCGAACCTGCTCGGGCAGTTGGGACGCCATGACGAGGCGGAGACGCTGCTCCGAGAGGCGGTCACGATTCGCCGGCCCTACGCGGAGAAGCAACCCGCAGAGCTGATCGCGGCGTTGACGTTGCTTGGCAAGATCCAGGTCAAGCGTGGTGATGTGGCCGCGGCACGAGCATCCTTTGCCGAAGCGCTCTCGCTGCAGATGTCGTTGGATGCCGAGGATTCCAACGTTCAGCGCCTTGAGGAGCTTATCCAGTCGCTGAGCTGACGGCGACGCAGCCGTGCCACTTCGTGCCAAGCAGGAATATCTATCTGCCCAGACTAGGCCGGAGCGACCGCCAGACAGAATCTGGTCGCACTCGCGGGCGCGCGCCGGAGCATCTGTCGTTCTATCTACTGGAGGGTCGTTGACAAGACTGCGGGGCGTTCCCTATCCGATACACCGTATTTCGCGGCCAGTGTTGGTGATTCTCACCGGCGGCGATGTGGGCGCCTGGCGTGCATTGTTGCCGGCCAGAAAGGCCGTATGGATGCCGTCAACATAACGGCGGCTGTTTCAGGAGGAGTTGTGCGATGCGTTGCATGTGGCTGAGTCTGTCCTGCACATGGCTATTCGTCGCGGCCGTCTGCGCCGACGTCTGCGAAACGTGGCAAGAGTCCTACCCGGCCGGACGGTCCGGGCACGCCATGGCGTACGATTCGAATCGCCGCGTCATCGTACTCTTTGGCGGACGTGGCACAGATGCGAACAACGTCACGTGGG
>JANQGB010001175.1 GCA_028277545.1 Phycisphaerae bacterium
GCGAGCGTACTCGCGAGCCGCTGCCAACAAGGCATTTCCCGGGCAACACACTAGCTCCTACTACTAGAGACCGAGTTCGCGGGAGAGCTGGAGCAGGAAGTCGCGATTGTCGGCGGTGACGTACATCATCGTGCCGCCCATGCGGCTGAAGGTTTTGCAGTACCGCAGGTAATACTCCGGCCGATCCTGAGGCGGTTCTCCCTGCGACCAGTCCCAGGTCGATTCCGCCAGGTCCACGACGGCGATGGTGTGACCGTCGATGTGCCGGTCCTCCTGGATGGCGACGTTCTGGGCCATCGAGAGGGATTTCTCGAAGATCATCGGCGACATGACGGCCGAGCCGACGGAGAGGTAGACGCCGCCGTCCAGGTTGGAGACCTGGCGCGCAAACGACAGGAAATCACGTTGGGCGCAGCGCCCGATCGCGGCGCAGTGGTTGGCCGGATGGGTGTAGATGATGTCGTGGCCGATCATGGGATGGCCGGTGAAGGGAACGCCCGCCTTGTAGGCCGCGGCCTGAACGCTATAGGCCTTCCAAGGGTGTGGGACGGGCAGCGCTCCTGGAGTGAGGCCGAGGCGTTCGATCATCGCGAGCACGTCCGCCGCGCCGGCTGCGCGATCTGCGGACTCCGCACAACCGCCTGCCTGGCCGATGGCGCCCAGCAGCTCTTGGCGAGTCGGGATCTGGTGTTCCTCGGTCGTGATCAGGCGGCCGACTGACTCGCCGTAGCCGAGACCGTCGCAGGCCCCGAGCAGCAGGGCCAGGTTCAGGTTCAGCCCGGTCTCTTCCCAGAGCCCGAAGCTGCCGGTGTTCACGTTGGCCTTCACGTCCTCGCTGGTCTTGCCCTGGAACGCGAATTCCCAGTCGTGAATGATGCCGGCGCCATTGGTGGCCAGGTGCTGCAGCCAGCCGGCACGGATCAGCTGGATGAGGACTGGGCCCAGGCCGTTCTTGATCGTGTGCGCCCCGAAAGCAAGCATGACCGGCTTGTCGCTCTCCCGGGCCTGCCGGATGCGCTGGGCAATCTCCTTGACCGCGGCTGTTGCTTGCGGACTCAGGCTCTTCGCTTCGGCATCGACGGGCACGTGGTCGCTCTCGATGAACGTCTTGTTGAGCGGACGCTCCTCCAGAGGGAGTACCTTCAGGTCTTCTCGGTCGAATTGCTCGTATGGCATGGGGACGGCGCTCCAGGTTGGTTGTCGAACGAACGGCATGAGTTCCGGAGCAATCCGGCAGTCTGGGGCTGGAGCGATCCGGCCCAAACGGGCGGTGATGCCCGTAGATGCCCTAAGAACGGCGGGATCGCTCCCGCCCAGTCAAGCTGCCGCATTGCTGCGGAACTCATACGGACAGATTGCGGGGCGAGGTCCTCGGCCGTGTGAGGCCCCGCCCCTCACAACATCATAACATCATCACATCACAACATGAATCAATCCGCTAGCGACCGGCCAGTCCCAGGAAGTGAAGCAGGGCATCGAGTTGAGAGTAGTCCGGAATGATGGCCGATGCGCCGGCCCGAATCAAGCGGGAGCGCTTGGCTGCATTCAGGTCGAAACGGCGGACTTCGTCACTGGCAACGCCGATCG
>JANQGB010001252.1 GCA_028277545.1 Phycisphaerae bacterium
CGGGCAGACTGCGTAGACGCTGTTGCTGATCGGCATTCATGAGTCATCGGCCTCGCACAGAACCCGGCGGTCACCGTCCCGGCGGGTGAAGCCGACACGGTCGAGATATTCCAGAAACGGGACGACGAACTTGCGCGTACTACCGAGCTCCTGCCGGATGGCAGAAACCGAAGCGTCCTCGCCCTGCTGTATAATTCCCTTGACGATGTCGCGCAAGCGCTCTTCATAGGCGTGGTGCAGGTAGAGCTTGCCGCCGACTTCGACCAGTTGCATGGTGGAAACAGCGATTTTGACCAGTCGTTGGATGCGCTGGTTGTTCGTCTGCCTGGCGACGCGGAGGTCGTTGAGCGCCGGTGGCTGGAAGCCGCCGTTGTGGAACTCTTCGAGGATGGTGGCCAGCACGCGTTCATCCTGGGCTGAAAGTGACGGCGCGTAGTCAGTGTGGGCGATGTAGCGCCCCTGCTGCTTGATCTGGCCGGCTGCCAGCATGCGGTCCAGCAGAGCCCGGCCCAGCCCGCGACGGCTCTTGCGATCCAGGTAGCCGATGAAGGCGTCCGGCTTGATGCCGGGCTCGTCGGCGTTGTGCTCGTGGAAGCGCTTCAGCCACCGCACCGCCCGGTCTGCCACTGAGTCGAGGGCGGCCAGGATGATCGGCTGCCCGCCAGACTCGACGGCAACGCGGCGTCCGCCCTGCTCCAGGCGACCCAGAATCGCGGGCACAGCATCAAGCGCGACGCCGGCCTCGGCGGAGACGGTCAGATCGCTCAACTGTCCGAAGCCCGCGAATCGCAGCACCTCCTCAACGCGGGACTCGTCACTGTCGGACTCCAGCGTTTCGAGAGCGGCGACGGCACCCGGGCCACGAATGCGCCGGCGCTTGGGACTGCAACGTAACAACAGGCCGCCGCCAATCGTACGAGTAGCTGACTCGTCGCGCAGAATGAAACGCTGGCCGTGCGCCGCGATGACGGGCTCGGCGAAACGAAGCTGGGCGTAGCCGCTCTCGCCTGCCGCGAGCGGACCCCCTGACGGCGTGACCACGCGGGCGAGCAACTCACGCGTGCCGAGGCCGACTCGCACCCTGCCCCGCGACTTCACCGGCCGTCCGGATGACGCCAGACACCGCAACCTCACGTCCAGCAAATGTGTTGGCTGCACGTAGCCAGGCGTGGCCAACTCGCAACCGCGGGAGATCTGATCGCGGTCTACGCCAATCAGGTTCACAGCCGCCCGCTGGCCGGCCTGCACCATCTCAGACGAGTCGCCATGCGACTCGAGGCCCCGGACCCGACATGTGTGGCCGCCGGGCCATAGCTCGAGGGCGTCGCCGGACGCGACGCGTCCTTGCAGGACAGAACCGGTCACAACCGTCCCGCGTCCCTGGACAGTGAAGACCCGATCTACGGCCAGCCTGAATGGCCCCGAGCGGCTGCGCTGGGAGACCTCTGCGGCCGCTGCCAGGAGCGCACCACGAAGGTCATCCAGACCGGTGCCGGTGACCGACGAGACCCGGATCGGCGTCGCCCCGGCCAGCGCCGTGCCCTCCAGGGTCTCGATCACCTCCTCCACCACCAGGGCGGCCAGTTCCTCGTCGACCAGGTCGCACTTGGTGATCGCGACCACGCAACGGGACACGCCCAGCAGATCCAGAATCTCTATGTGCTCGCGGGTCTGGGGCATGACCGAGTCGTCGGCCGCTACCACCAGCAGGGCAATGTCTATTCCGGTCGCGCCGGCCACCATGGTGCGGACGAACCGCTCGTGCCCGGGGACGTCCACCACGCCGAAGCGGTACCCTCCCGCGTCCATTTGGGCGAAACCCAGTTCGATGGTTACGCCGCGACGTTTCTCTTCGGGAAGGCGGTCGCAGTCCGTGCCGGTCAGGGCCCTGATAAGCGCCGTCTTGCCGTGGTCGATGTGGCCTGCGGTTCCGATGATCAGGAAACTCCCGCTGTCGTCCAAGCTGGAGCCTGAATCCCGGGCTGCGGCCCGATCATCCGGATTGACGCTCTCGCGCGATGGCATAGTGCGATTATGCAGTAGCGCGGCCGGCAAGGGCAAGCGCAGCCCGAATGACAGATCCTGCGCCTGACGCTTTTCGCCCGCAAGCGGCGGGTCTATGATCCCGCAAGGGCGGCGCGGAGATTATGGCAATGTCCGGTCCGGCAAGTCCTCTGCGGGTCGTGGTTACCGGGGCGACAGGTTTCGTCGGGCGGTACGTCGTGCGCGAGTTGCTTCGCCGCGGACACCACCCGATCTGCCTGTTGCGCTCCGAAGGCAAGTTTCGCGACACGTTCGACGAGGCGTGCGCCACGGGCATGACCGCCGTCGGTGGGACCATCTTCGACCAGCGGGCGCTCCGTAATGCAGTGGCGGGCGCCGACGCGGTGTTGAACCTGGTGGGTATCATCAACGAGGCCGGCGGCGGGCAGACCTTTGATCGGATTCACCGCACTGGCACTGAGAACGTGGTGGGCGCCGCCACTGAGGCGGACGTGCGGCGCCTGGTGCAGATGTCGGCCTTGGGCGCCCGGGAAAGGGCAGCGTCGGCCTACCACAGAACCAAGTGGGCGGCCGAGGAATGCGTGCGAGCCAGCAGTCTGGGTTGGACCATTTGCCGACCCAGCGTGATCCACGGCCCCGACGGTGAGTTCATGCGCCTGATGCGAACCATGGCCTGCGATCTTGTTCCACCGTTGATGCCCTACTTCGGATCGGGCAGGAATCTCCTGCAGCCGGTCGCGGTGCAGGACGTGGCGCACTGTTTCGTCGAGGCACTCGAACGGAGCGAGACCATCGGGCGAGTCTTCGAATTCGGTGGTCCGCGAGCTTACAGTTGGAAAGAGCTCTATGCCGTCTGCAAGCGTCTCATACCTGGAGCCCGGCGCTGGAAGCCGCGCGTCGGGCAGCCGGTGCTGGTTGCGCGACTGCTGGCCGCCACGTTGATGAAGACGCCGCTGGTGCCAGCCCATCTCAGGTTTAACGCGGCCCAGGTACAGATGTCGCAGGAAGACAGCGTGTGCGATCACACCGTCGTCGAATCGGCTTTCGGGCTAACGCTCCGGGACTTCGAGGAGGAGCTGGCCGGCTACGCCGCGGAGATACGGTGACACGCCCCGATCCACGCAGTTGCGGAGGGGATGACCACAGCTCGGTCGGGGTCCGCGGAGCGGACCCTACTTGATGCCGGTCATCAGGCACAGTAGTCGGTGCCCTCGCGTTGCGCGGGCTGATGGGTGAACCCGATCCACGAGAACCCCGCTGAAGCGGACTCAACGGGCAGGGCTGGCCGGTATCACCCGGCATGAATGCCGGGCCTAGCGCAAGGCCACGCGAAGCGCGCAGGACGCGGGCTTCGTGCCTACCGTCGTCATGCAAACGTGCAGGGTCCTTCGTGCGGACCGTGTTGTGGAGAGGATGGCCACAGATCAGTCGCGGTCCGCAGAGCAGACCCTACCGGTGCATGATGCAGTCGTATACAATCGCGCTGCCCGTAAAGGAGCGGCGGCGCCATGCGTATCGGCATTCTGACCAGCAACGACATCCGACATCGCTACGTGGTCAACGCCCTGCGGGCACGGTGTGACGTAGCAGCCGTGTGCTACCAGGACACCGGCTACGTGCCTGCCGACACCGCGGCGGAAGAGATCGACGAGCGGACGGCGGCGACTCTCGCTCATCATTTTGACGAACGCCGCCGGCAGGAGGAGGTCTTCTTCGGCCACGATGCCGCGCCGGTGCAGGACTCGGCCGAGTGCGGCGTGCGGATCGTCGATCCCAGGACGCTCAATACCGACGAAACGCTCCACTTCCTGAGAAAGCGTGGCGCTGAAGCGGTGGTGGTCTACGGCACCGGCATGATCAAGTCGCCCCTGCTGGAGGCATTCGGCGGGCGCATGATCAACATGCACCTGGGCCTGTCGCCCTACTATCGCGGGACGGCTACCAACTTCTATCCGCTGGTCAACGAGGAGCCGGAGTACGTAGGGGCCACGATTCACCTGATCGACGCCGGTATCGACAGCGGGGCGATTATCCACCATGCCCGACCCGAGATCGTGGCCGACGACCTGCCCCACACCGTGGGCTGTAATGCGATCCTGGCGGGCCTTGAGAAGCTGATCCAGGCGGTCGACGAGTTGGCTGTCGGCAGTCTCGTGTCGATTCCGCAGTGGCCGGTGGAACACGCCCGGCTGTACCTGCGCAGGGACTACCACCCCAGCCAGGTCGTCCGACTATACGAGTTAATTGAGGACGGCCTGTTTCCCAAGTACGTCGCCCGCAAGCAGCGCGTTGAGAATGCCATGCGGTTGATACCGTGATGGCCAACGAGGGCCAGCGTGCATGCGCTTGGCCGGCCCTCAATGCGCCAGGCCCGGCATCTATGCCGGGCAAACGAGTCGTGGCACGCGGCTCGCGACCCCGTTTCACCCGGGTCCTCGATGCCAGTCTTCAGACACTGTGGGGATGCGGTTGGCCGTCGGCAGCGCACCGCGATGGGTAAACCCATGCCACGAGAAGCCCGCTGAAGCGGGCTCGGGTGAAACGGCGGCCGCCAACACCCGGCATGAATGCCGGGTTACCGAGTCGTTGCACGGGGCTCGCGACCCCGGTTGACCGGGGTTCTCGATGCCAGTCTTCAGACACTGTGGAGATGAGGTTGACCGTCGGCAGCGCACCGCGATGGGTAAACCCATGCCACGAGAAGCCCGCTGAAGCGGGCTCGGGTGAAACGGCGGCCGCC
>JANQGB010001259.1 GCA_028277545.1 Phycisphaerae bacterium
ACTTGATCGACGAGGAAGAGGTACCTAACAGGCCATGAGAAGATACTCCGCCTTCAAAGAGCTGTTCCTGTCCCGGATGCGGCAGTTCTACCGCGAGCCCGAAGCGATCTTCTGGACCTACGGATTCCCGATTCTGCTCACCGCCGGGCTGGGCATCGCTTTTCGCAACCGCCCTCCAGAGAGGGTCGTTGTTGGCGTGGAAGATGTGGCGGTCACGCAGCAGGTTCGCGACGCGCTGGATGGGAATGAAGAGTTCGAGGTGCGCGTCGGGACGGCGGAGGAATGTAGCAGGATGCTGCGCGTCGGGCGGGTGTCGATCCTGGTAGAGGTGGAGGAGCCAGGGCTGACCTACCGGTACCGCTACGACCCGACGCAGCCTGAGGCCGCCCTGGCCCGCAGCAAGCTCGACGACGCTCTTCAGCGGGCAAAGGGCCGTACGGACTCCGTGCCGACTGCCGACAGCCACGTGACCGAGCCCGGGGCCAGGTACATCGACTTCCTGGTGCCGGGTCTGTTGGGTATGAACCTGATGGGCGGCGGGCTCTGGGGCGTCGGGTTCGTGACGGTGGATATGCGCATTCGCAAATTGCTCAAGCGTCTGGTGGCCACACCCATGAGCAAGCGGGCCTTCCTGCTGTCCGTGATCGGGGGCCGAATGATCTTCACGCTGCCGGAGATGTTCGTGCTTCTGCTGACCGGCTGGCTGCTCTTCAAGATCGCCATCGTGGGGCACGTGTTCAGCATCTTCTGCGTGGCGGTCGTTGGTGCACTGAGTTTCGCGGGGATCGGACTGCTGACGGCCTGCCGGGCCCAGAAACTCGAAACCATCTCCGGTTTGATGAACCTGGTCATGTTGCCGATGTGGCTCTTCTCCGGCGTGTTCTTCAGCGCCAAGCGATTTCCCGACGCGATGCAGCCCTTTATTCAGGCCTTACCCCTGACCCAACTCAACAACGCCCTGCGCGACGTAATCATCGAAGGGGCGCCGCTCTCGGCGCAGGCCATGCCACTGCTCATCCTGCTGGCCTGGGGCTCGGTCTCGTTCTACCTGGGACTTCGCTGGTTCCGTTGGACGTAGCCAAGCCGCCGAGCGTGCCATACCGGCGTGGGGCCGCTCCTGCCGGATCCTGGCCGCGCACTCCATTCTGCCTTGCCAGGTGATTGACCTCGCCGGCACGCCCGTCGTACAATGAGGTACAACAGACACTTAAAGTATCAGTGAATGTCCAGCTTGGCGGTGCAGCCCACACGTGCGGCGCTCTGCGCGGGAGCATGCGACGACGTTTCCGTGGCCTGCGTCCGAGCATCGGTCTGAGGAGGATGGATCATGCGTACCCTTGCCGTGTGTGCCCTCGGAGGTCTGCTGCTCTTTGTTGGCTCTTCGTTCGGTCAGCCGGTGCCGGACTCGGCGGGAGATAAGCCGGTGTCCACATCGGCTCGGCAGTCGAGCACCGCGCCTGATGCACCGATGAGTGATCCCTCGCACGTGCTTTCGTCGAGCCGTGATGGTGGAATTCTCTACGCCCCCACGCAGAACGATAACCCGGCCTTCCGGGCGGCGGTGTCGCTGGCCGCCGGCGGCGTGAACGTGGACTACTTCAACCCCCGGGTGGATACGCCCAGCCTGGATCTGCTGGATGGCTACGACTGCGTGTTCACCTGGACGAACTACGCGTACGACGATCGCCACCAGTTTGGTGACCGCTTGGCGTCCTATGTGGATGCGGGCGGGAAACTGATCCTGGGGCAGTGGTCGTACTCGGGTTTCGGTGGGGGGCTGGCCGTTCCGCCGCCAATCGTTACGCAGGGTTACTGTCCGGTGACCGTGCTGTACACAAGCTTCACATCGGAGTCCTACGCCGGCGATGGCGAGGCGTGCCTGCATGCCGGCATAGGCTCGTACGCGAGCGGCTACCGCGATTACTGCACGGTTCACCCCGACTGCGGTCAGGACGGGTCTTTCAGCGACGGCTCGCTGACGGTGGCTTACCGTCCCGACTTCCGTGTCATCTACAGCGCTGGCAACACCGGGTGGGATTTCGGCAGCGGCGAGTGGCCCGAACTCATCGCCAATATGTGCTGTTGCCCGGAAGATGGCGACTTCGATGCCGACAGCGACGTGGACCTTGAAGACTTCGCCGGCTGGGAGGGCTGTGCGACCGGTCCGCTGTTAGGTCCGTACCCGCTGGAGTGCGCCCTGTTGGACTTCGAGTTCGACGGCGACGTAGACCTGGAGGACTACGCCGCTTTCCAACGAACGATCGGCGGTCAGTAACCCTTCCTTCACGTCGGACCGAATGAAGTCTGCCCCATTCGGTGCGCAGCAAGGGATGGGGCATCACCCCAGCCTGGCGACCTCCCCGAGAGATGTTGCGTGGCAGGTAGTTGACACTGTCGACCCCATGGTCGTACAATGAGGTGCAACAGGCACTTAAAGTATCAGTGAATGTCCAGCTTGGCGGTGCAGCCCACACGTGCGGCGCTCTGTGCGGGAGCATGAACCGGCGTCCCCGTGGCCTGCGTCCGAGCGTTGGTCTGAGGAGGATGGATCATGCGTACTATTGCCGTGTGTGCCCTCGGATGTGTACTGCTCATGGTCGGCTCTTCGTTCGGTCAGCCGGTGCCGGTCTCGGCAGGAGATCAGCCGGTGTCCACAGCGGCTCGGCAGTCGAGCACCACGCCGGCTTCGCCGACGGCTGAGGCCCGACACGTACTCTCGGCAAGCCGCGACGGTGGGATTTTCTACGCCCCTTCGGAGGTTGACAACCCAGCGTTCCGGGCGGCAGTGTCGCTGGCCGCGGGCGGCGTGAACGTGGACTACTATGATACCCGGATCGCTACCCCCACCGTAGAACTGCTGGGCGGCTACGACTGCGTGTTCACCTGGACAAACTTTGCGTACGACGACTTTCACCAGTTTGGTGACCACCTGGCGGCCTTTGTGGATGCGGGCGGAAAACTGATTATGGGGCAGTGGTCGTTTGGAGGTCTGGGCGGAGGTCTTGCCGTGGCGCCGCCAATTGTCGGATCGGGTTACTGTCCGGTGACGGTGATGGGCTCGGGTTTCGGCTCCTACGCCGGCGATGGCGTGACTTGCCTGCACGCCGGCGTAGGCTCGTATGCTAGCTCTTTCCGGGAAAACTGCACTCTCATGCCCGGCAGCGGGCAGGACGGAACCTTCGAGGACGGCTGGCTGGCAGTCGCCTACCGTCCGGACTTCCGCGTTTTCTACAGCCCGGGCAACACAGGTTGGGACTTCAGCACCGGTGACTGGCCCGAACTTATCGCCAACCTGTGCTACTGCCCGGAGAGTGGCGACTTCGATGCTGACGGCGATATAGACCTCGACGACTTCACCGGCTGGGAAGGCTGCGTGACCGGCCCGCTGTTGGGCCCGTCTCCGCTGGAGTGCGCCCTGTTGGACTTCGAGTTCGATGGCGACGTAGACCTGGAGGACTACGCCGCGTTCCAACGAACGATCGGCGGTTAGCCACCCTCCGTTCACACCAAACCGAATGAAGTGTGGCCCATCCCTTGCGCAGCAAGGGGTGGGGGTTCTGCTGAATTGGCCAAGTGGCCCACCAAGTCGCGCATGCGACGCCCCCGCAGACGATTGGCAGTTCAGACTACACGCAGCACCCCAAACCCACGCCTTATCTTGGACTCACCCACCGTGCGTGGGTAGCATGTCCGTTTTGCTCTGATGCACCGGACTGCCGGGCACGATGAGCACACCGGTCAGTTAACGACGGTCACAGCAGAGGAACCGTTGATGGGCAACAGGAGAAAGCAGCGATCGCCCAAGCCAGCAGGCAGAAAGGGCGTGTCAGGTTCAGCCCCGCAATCACCCGACGGCCAAGGGGCCGGCTCGTTGAGGAGAGATTGGCCCCTGCTGCTGGCCATCATCCTGTTCGCCTTCATCTTACGCCTGATCTTCATGCTGCAGTGGCAGGACTCTCCGATCTTCAGTCATCCCAAGATCGATGAGCTGTATCACGACGAGTGGGCCCGGGCCATTGCGGCCGGTGACAGTTACGTCGAGGGGCCGTACTTTCGGGCCCCGCTCTACCCTGCTTTTCTGGGCCTGGTCTACAAGGTTCTGGGCTACAACTACCTCGCCCCGCGCCTGGTGCAGTCGGTGCTTGGGGCGCTTGGCTGCGGGCTGGTCTTCCTGATCGGGC
>JANQGB010001276.1 GCA_028277545.1 Phycisphaerae bacterium
CTTGGGGCACGCAGCGCGTGTTTTCGCATCAGTTGGCGGCGTTGGAGAGGGCGACGGCTGCCCAGGTGCGTCGGGACCTGATGACCATTGCCTACTCCAGCAGGCCGGCCACGTCATACCCCTTGGCAGGGCTGCCGGAGTAGGCAATGGTCATCAGGTCCCGACGAACCTGGGCAGCCGTCGCCCTCTCCAACGCCGCCAACTGATGCGAAAACACGCGCTGCGTGCCCTCAGCGGCCATCTCGCGGAGCAATCGCCGGTAAGTACAGAGCCGCTCCACCGTGGGCTGCGGAAGGCGGCCCCAATGGCTGGGGGAGGTCGGGTTGGACGAAGACGCTGTCAAGAACGTTCAGCCTGCTATCGCTGTGAATTCTCTCACGCTGTGACTATATTCACAGCATACTAGAGGGCACAGAGCCTGTCAACCAGCTTTTTCGGCGCCTGTTCGCGGTAGGCGTACTGACCAAGAACCAGGTCGCACCGGGGTGCTCGGCCTTGAGCACTAGTCGTCGACGACAACGTGCCGGGGCACAGTGCTGCCGGCAAGCGGTGGCTGACCCGCGCAGCGCGGACATCAACCCACCCGGCACGTCCGGACCTATGCCCTGCGGATGCTGCCCTGACACGAGACCATCAGCGTGCTGCCATGATCGTTATGGCGGGGCTATGCAGCCGGGGCGTCGATTCCCTGGCCGGGCTGAAACGGGATGTCCATGCGCTGGGCCGGTGGCGATGGCACGCCTACTAACACTGTTGTCGTCGTTTTGGCCCGTCACCTCGCGGTAGCATTTGATGACGAGTCCAGCTCGACCGGTAAACCGGAGCCCCGCAAACTCCAGCCGATACGAATCAGCCGACCGATGGGTGCGATCGCGACGACGGCGACGCGATTTCGTCAATAGCGTCCTGCTGCTGGCGTGTGATCCAGCCAACCAGATTCAGGAACAGGAGCTGCCAGGGCTGCAATTCGCTAATAGACGTGATTCTGCCGCGGCCAGACCAGCGTGCACAAATACGGCTATGACAGGCGCCTACGGTTGCCTGTGTTCTTGAACGCTACGTCGTCACGCAGAGCACAGGAAGCGGTGGACCAGCGCGCGGCGCCCGGATCCGAGCGCCGACTGCCGCTGATGGTGCTCGGATGCCGCGCCTGACGTTCACTTCCTGCCGCTGGATTCACTACTCACGGCCTCGGCCTGCTCCTGCCATTGCGCTGCCGCAACCGCGTCGTTCGTGGACATGTAGAGACGCACTAGGTGCGCAGCCGCATCGCGCAGGGTGTCGATCGGGACGTTGGGTTCCTCCGCCAGGCCGGCGTACCCGGCCAGCAGCAGCGCTTCAGCTTCTTCCAGGCGACCGAGCTCCAGCAGGCAGTGCCCGATAGAGCACATTGTCTCGAAGCGCTTCCAGGTACTTCCAGATGCCGCCAGCTCCCGGACGGCCAGCGCCTCGCGAAACGCCGTCTCCGCCTCGGCAAACCGACGTTGGGCGATCAGCGCCCGGCCTAGACCGGCTTGCACTGACGCTCGCAACAGGTGCTCGGGCGGGAGAGATTCGTCGATTATTTGCTGCACTTGGCCGTAGAGAGCTTCGCCCCCGACTAAGTCGCCCTTGTCGCACAGCACATGGGCCAGCTCGATCAAGGTGCCCAGCGTTCGCGGATGTTGTGGGCCGAGCGACTGTCTCCGGATGTCTGCCGCCTCCCGATATAGTGACTCCGCCTCGTCGTGGCGATCAGACATTCTCAGCAATTTGGCCCGCGTGGTCATGGCAGTGGCCGTGCGGGGATTCGCCTCGCCCCAGATCTCCCGGTAGCGGCGCATGGCCTCCAGTGACATCGGCTCGGCGGCTTCGAGTTCTCCGCGGGCGATGAGCAGGCCGGCCAGGTTGTTGAGTCCCTGGGCCACGGCGGGATGCTGTTCGCCGAGAAGCCGGCGGCGCATGTCCAGCGCCTGCCGGAACAGTGGCTCAGCAGTCGCCAGTTTGCCCTGGTCCCTAAACAGGAAAGCCAGGTTATTAATGGTGGCGGCGATGTGTGGATGCTCTTCGCCGAACTGCTGGCGCAGGACCTCCAGCGCGCCGCGGTAGTACTCCTCCGCCTCGTCGTATCGACGACGGTCGTGGTAGTAGTTGGCCAGATTGTTGTAGCTGAACGCCAGCTTAGGGTGTCCAGGCGGTAGTGTGTCCCGGCGATGCTTCAATGCTTGGAGCAGGGGCTCTTCGGCCTGCTCCATGCGGCCGGTCGTCAGGTAGAGCATGCCGAGGTTGTCGAGGCAGGTGGCCAACTCCGGGTGCGGCCCGCCGTAGAACTCCGTCCGGATCGAGATGGACTCCTGGAACAGTCGCTCGGCGGATTCGAAATCCCTGGCGTCCTGCAACACCAGCGCGAGGTTGTTGCTGAGGAAGGCCCGCATCAGGCGGGCCTCAACTCCGCCATCTTCGGTCAGGGGCAGGCCCTCGTCGTAGAGCGATTGCGCCTCGTCGGGCCTGCCGACACGGTGCAATAACTGGCCCAGGTTGTTCAGCAGTTCGGCACGGAGCAGGTTGTCTTCGGGCGGCAGCGCTCGGGCGATCGCCAGGGCCTCGCGATAGAGGGCTTCGCCCTCGTTGTACACCCCTTGGGCCTTAAGTGTAATGGCGAGGCTGTTAAGGGCGGTGATGATGCCGATCGGCTCGTGCGTCGAATTCGCCCGCCGCAGCTCCACCGCACTGCGCAGATGCGGTACCGCCTGGTCATATTGGCCCAGGCTGCTATAGGCGCTGCCAATGGCTTCGCGCACCGCCGCTTGCACCTCGGGCTCATCCTCCAACTCGCGCTCCACGCGGCCGACAGCGGCGGCCAGCACCTCCTCGAGAATGGTCGTGTCACGACCTAGGGCCAACGCCGGGTCAATCGACGTGAGAATGCTCCGCAGGAAATCACTCACCTGGCGGGCCGTTTCGGCGGACTGCTCCGCCTGGTCCCGCGCCCGGCCCTCCGCGTCCCGAGCCAGGGTAACATCGGCGAGCCGCTGATCGGCCAGTTGCTCCGCCTCCCGGGCGCGATCGCGCTGGTCGGCCGCCCGACGCCAGTAGGTCAGTGACGTGGCCAGGCCGGCCAGGACAACGGCGACGAAGATGCCCAGTACCCCGGCGGTCACTCTGTGTCGGGAAAGCTGCTTACGCATTACGTAGACCATCGAGTCTCGCTTCGCCTCGATGGCATCGCCCGAAAGATAGCGCCGGATGTCGCGGGCCAACTCGCCGGCGCTCTGGTACCGTAGTTCGCGCTCTTTGCGCAGACACTTGAGCACGATGGTGGATGCATCGTCGCTCAGCTCGCGGTTGTGGAGCCGCGGATTCAGGGGTTCGGCGTTGACGATGCTCTCCGTGGTTTCGCGCAGCGAACTGGATATCTTGTACGGAAAAGTCCCGGTCAGGAGCTGGTAGAGCACCACGCCGAGTGCGTAGACGTCGGTTCGGAGGTCGATCTCGTTGACGCGCCCTTCCGCCTGCTCAGGACTGGCCCACGGTAGAGAGCCCACGAACTGGCCCGTAACGGTCAGCGTGGCATCCCGGTCGTCATCAATCAGCGATTGCTTCGCAAGGCCGAAGTCCAGCACGTGCGGCTCGCCATCTGCGTCGATACGCACGTTTCCCGGCTTGAGATCGCGGTGGATTACGCCGCGCAGGTGCGCGGCGTTAACCGCGTCGCAGATCTTGGCGAACAGTGCCAAACGCTCAGACAGCGTGGGTTGGTGCTTGGCGACGTACCGGTCGAGTTGGGCTCCCGGGATGTAGTCCATCACGAAGTAGGCCGATGTGCCGTGCAGGCCGCTGTCATGAATGGTCACGATATTGGGATGGCGCAGCCGGGCGAGTATCTGCACCTCACGCTCGAACCGGCTTCGCTCATTGGCCCCGGCAAAGGGTCCCTCGCGCATGACCTTGATGGCCACCGTACGCTGGGTGGACTCCTGCACCGCCTCATAAACCACGCCCTGCCCGCCGCGGTGAATCTCGCGGACCATACGATAGCCGGGCAGTGCATCAGGAACGGTATCGGACCGCGCCCGCAAGAGGTCGAGGCCGGCCCCCCGCCCGCGCGCACCCGAGGTGGACGTACAAATGCCTTCCATCTGCCGCCAGGCGGCATCAATCAGGTGCTTCTGATCGCGGATCTCGCGGGTCTGTTCTGCGTGTTGTTTGGTCATGGCGCGTTATCCACTAGGTGTCAGCCGGTCGTCCTGGCCGACGGCATCAGCCGTAGCGCATTCGCCGCGTCTTCCCGTCGTCGCGGCGCGGCCTGAAGCCCTTGCCGTACCTACGGGCGACAAAAGCCGGTGCCGACTCACGGTGCATGTGAGAAGAAATCGCTCTCGGCCCCGAGCACCGCGCGAAGTCGGTCGTGCGCCCGGGCGCGAAGCATGTGTACCGCTCCCGATGATCGGCCGAGCGCATTGGCTACTTCGGCGAGTTCTCGCCCTTCGAGGTCGTACATGCGAATCACCGTGGCGTAGTCCGGCGGCAACTCCCCGAGCTTCAGCTCGATGAGCCGGCTGACTTCACGCTGGGCGGCATCTCGGCTCGGCGTGGTACTCGTTCCGCCCAGCATCTCGACCAGGGCGACGTACGAATCCTCCGTGACGGCTGCGTGAATGCGCTTGGCGGGATTGGGGCGTTTCTTGCGTTCCAACTCCTTGATCGCGTCCCGGAGGTTATTGTCGGCGATCCGCC
>JANQGB010001354.1 GCA_028277545.1 Phycisphaerae bacterium
GAAGTTTCACTTCGGCCTGTTCCATAGTCAGGGAGACGATTTCCACATCGGCAGTTCCGTCAATACGCCGTATCTGACTATCAAGCAGGCAACCGGCAATGTCGGCATCGGAACGACCTCGCCAAGTCGGAAACTGCACGTCAATTCCGGGGCCACAAACGACGTGGCGGTCCTGGAAAGCACGGACGCAGCCGCTGTGCTTTGCATGCGCGACAATGACACCACGGGCTACGGCTATGCTCTCGTCAAGACGGGAGACTACACTGAGTTGAGGACTCTGGACACAACGCGCCTCATCATCGAGCCGGATGGCGATACGGGGATAGGAACATGGACACCCCAGGAGAAGCTCGATGTCAGCGGCAACATTCGGTGCGTCAGTCTTACACAGACGTCGGATGCGCAACTCAAGACAGATGTGCAACCTCTGGGCGGCGTGCTCGACAAACTCGATCAGGTCCGGGGCGTCTCGTTTCGCTGGAACGCGAAGGCCCAGACTCTGGGTGCCAAGGCCGACAACAGGCACATTGGCGTCCTGGCTCAGGAACTGGAGCAGGTCTTTCCTGAACTGGTCATGACACCCAGGCCGGTTGCGGCAGAGAAACTGCTCAAGCACTACCCCGAAGATATGCTAACGCCCGAGTTGAGGGAGCAATTGCAGCAGGATGCGGAACGCTCCCACTACAAGGCCGTCAACTACGGCGACCTGACCGCCGTGCTGCTGGAGGCGGTCAAGGAACTCAGAGCGGAGAATCAAGCACTCGAGGAGCGGGTCAAGGCTTTGGAGAGCAAGGTCCGCTAAGGAGAAGCGCCTTTCTCGCCTGACCAAAGAATCTGCACGTCATGACCCGGAGATCCCAGACGGGTGTTCCGGTTGCGAAGGATAAGGAGAATACCATGAGATCGACTGTCACTTGTCTCGGCCGAACGAGCAAGATACGCGCCAGCATCCTTGCCGCGGGCCTCCTCGTGCTTCTGGTGTCTGCGATGGCACAGGGGCAGTACAGCTTGACGTGGAGTTCCACCACCGGCGGCGGTGGGCGGAGCACGGGCGGACAGTATACTCTGCTTGGCGCGGCGGGCAACTATACGACAGTCAAGGTCTCATCCAGCGCCAGTGCGCCCACGCCGGACCCGGCTCAATGGGCGACCGTGCCGCAGGCGCCGAACACTTCGACGATTACCATGATGGCCGTCGAAGCCCAGGATCCCACCGGCGGCGTCCAGTACTACTTCCAGAATGTCACGGTCACCGACGGCAGCCACGATAGCGGTTGGCAAACGGAGCGAACCTATACGGATACGGGCCTCACCGCTGATACCGTCTACGAATACCGAGTCAAGACGCGTGGCGGAGGCGGTCTCGGCGCAGAATCGGCCTACTCCGTTCAGTTGTCGGCCCGGACAGAACCTCCGGCCTCACAGACGACACCGGAGGGCAGCGCCGAGCCCGTTTCAGGCGAACTGGGCAACGATCTGAACCTGCAGGTCGATCCGTTTACCGGCTCGGTGAGTTACACACTGCCCATCTCGCTTCCGCCGGGGCGTCAGGGAAGCGAACCATCGCTGGCCCTGCGCTATGGCGGCGGAGGCAATGGCTGGTGCGGCGCTGGCTGGTCGTTGGGCATGGGAGCAATCCAGCGTGACACCAGAAAGGGTGTCCCGGTTGCGCGCGACCTCAACGGCCAATACGACAATCACTACGAAGACGACAAAGGCTTTGTCGTGGCTTTCGGCGCCGTCAATTCGCGTCTGGTCCAGGTCAACGACACCACGCTGGAGTATCGCGCGGAGACGGACCAGGCCTTCCTCAAATATGAATTCGATCGGACGAACAACCAGTGGGTCGTGACCGACAAGAGCGGCAACAAGTTCTACTTCGGCGAGGTTTCCGGAGAAAGCCAGGGTGAGACCGCCGGTGCGGCGATGGAGCACCCTCAGTTCGATTCGACTACCGACAGCGACAACACCTTCCTCTGGGGCCTGGCCAAGATCCAGGACATCAACGGCAACCTAACCTACGTCTACTACACCGAGGACGCGAATCAAGTCTACCTCGACGAGGTTCGTTACAACGGGCATACGAATGGGCTCCTCACGACGAGTTCGGTGCGGTTTGCGCTCGATACCACCGACCGGTCGGACAAGTCCATCTCGTACGCGACGGGCTATCGCGTCGAGAACAACAAGCGGCTGAGCGATATCTCCGTCTGGGTGTACGACCACGGCCAAAGCGATTGGACGCGCGTACGCCGCTACCATCTCGACTATGAGCAATCCCCGTCCACCCTGCGTTCCCTGCTCGATTCCGTCACCGTCTACGGCACCAGCGACACCAACTCACTGCCGCCCGTGACGTTCGAGTACCAGGAGAAACCCTTCGAGTTCGAACGCGACGCCAGCGGCACCCCCATCCTCCGCGATTGGGGAGCGCTGCAGACACAAGGCATGACGCCTGGTTATTGGGCATCGCCTGGCAAGACGGAAGCGCATAACGAGGCGAGATACAACACAACCGATGTGATGCTGCTCGATATCAACGGCGACGGTCTGCCCGATCGGGTCATGCGAAACGCGAGTACGAATCCCTACAATCCCAGCGCCACCCCGCCCGGGAACGTATTCAAGTACCAATTGAACACCGGCTCGGGCTTCTCCTCCGAGTTGGATGAATGGGGACCTTTGGACGTTCTCGGCCAAACCACGTCGGTTCACTGGGGTAGTCCCACGTCCAATGAGACTGACGCAGACGGGTTGTTGTGGCTTGGCACCGCTCGTCTCGACAGAGTCAGTCTGCTCGACATCAATGGCGACGGTCGTACGGATCGGATCATACATCGCGCTACCGGCTTGGCCGGCTCGTACGCTCCATCTCAGAGTTTGAACTACTTCCATGTTCAGTCGGGCACGGGACTGGGATTTGAACGAACGGGGACCGGCACAGGCGGCGGAACAGATTTCGTCACATCCAACTGGGGGCCCCTGGACGCCCAGAATTTCTCCCATGGCTTCACGTGGAATAGTCTCAACGCGACCTGGGAGTACGGTGACTACAGCATCACGCGGTTGGCCATGCTGGACATCAACGGCGACGGGCTGCCGGATCGGGTTATGCAGAAGATCGACGGCCAGAACTACGCCAGCCATGCGTTTACGCCCAGTCAAGGCAAGAACACGTACCGCGTGCAACTCAACACGGGCACAGGATTCGAGCGGACTGGCGCCGGCACCGGCGGAGGAACGGACTACATTTCGTTTGACTGGGGTCCCATCGATGCACACGGTAACACGGCTAGCAATGTAGAGGGCCATACCTGGAACGCCGTGACCGGAGGCAAAGACGGCAGGACGCTCGTGACCATGATCGACATCAACGGCGACGGTCTGGTGGACCGCATCAGCCGGGAAACGGCCCCGAGCGAAGGTGGCGATCCCTCCAAGTATGACGTATTCCGTGTTGAGTTCAACACCGGCTACGGGTTCGAACGAAGCACGACAGCGCGCGGCGGAGGTACGGATGGAATCACCCGAGATTGGGGACCCACCTACAACCAGGGCCAGAGCGGCGGTGGATGGATAGATCCCCAAGCCACAACCAGCGGTAGCGCCGGGGGCAACTACACGTACAGTTCATCCTATGTCAGTCTGTTCGACATCAATGGCGACGGCCTGCCCGACCGCGTGATGCGGGAATACGGTTCGCCCTACAGCGTCTTCAAGGTCGAACTCAACACGGGATCGGGCTTCACCCATCAGATCGACGGCAACGACATCGAGTGGCTTGGTGTTTCCAGCCAAGGGGATATCGACTCACTCTGGTCCAGTGTCGGATACAGTCTGAACCATAATACGAGCGGAGGCAGTCTCGATTGGACACTCCATCTCGTCACGATGGCGGACATCAACGGCGACGGTCTGGTGGACCGAGTGATGCGGGAGAGATCAGGAGGCGAAGGCGGCGCTCCGGACAGCTTTGACGTCCTCAAGGTCCAGTTGAACAAGGGCCCCTTCCCGGACCTGCTCTGCAAGGTCGAGGGCAGTCTCGATGGTACGGTCGAGGTGGAGTACACGCCCTCGACGCAGTACGACAACACCGACCACGAGGGTATGGCCCACCTGGCGTTCCCGGTCCAGACCGCTTCTTCAATAACGGTCGATGACGGCCTGGGGCATCGCAGCACAACCACCTACGACTACGCACGGGGCATGTACGACGCGAGCGAGCGGGAGTTCCGGGGTTTCGGGAAGGTGACGGTCACCGATCCCGGCGGCGCCAAATCCATCACGTACTTCCATCAGGGCGGCGGTTACGAAGACCCCAACGCGGGCGAGTACAACGACAGCGGTTCAGTCGCCAAGAAGGGCATGCCCTACCGCGTCGAAGTGTACGGCAACGACAGCAAACTATACACGGTGACGGTCAACAAGGTCGAGGAGGCCGAGATCCAGGCGAACACGGACTGGACTTTCGCCTACGTCTCGCAGACAACCAAACTCGAGTACGCCGGCGTGGCTTACGAGCCGGCCTGCCCCAACTACCCCGTCGACTACCGCGCCAAGGTCAGGCGTTCCGAATATGACATCACCAACAAGACGGGCAATATTCTCAAGTCCATCGATCTTGGCGAAGTCGACCTCGGTTCGACCGCCAGCGCTATCATGGCGAATATTCGCGACCATACGTATACGACCAACTTGACGGCGGACGACGACCTGTACATCCACACCGCATACGCATCGTTAGCAAATACGGAGATCCTCAACAAGATCGCCAGCACGAAGACAACCTCCGACAGTGCGGGCAGTACGAAGCTCAAGGAGATCGTCTTCACCTATGACGCTAAGGGCCGTGTGGAGAGCGAAAAGACGTGGCTGGACAAGAACAAAAGCGGTCCAGTGAACAACTACACGACCACCAGCACGTACACCTACGACAGCTACGGCAACCGCAATCAGTCGATCGACAAGGCCGGCATCCAGACGGATACGACCTACGACAGCAATTACCACATGTATCCGGTCGAGAAGGACACCGAAGGCTTCGTCACCAGTACGGAATACGAGATCCGTTCAGGATTGCCCGTCAAGACCGTCGACCCGGCCGGCATGGTCAGCGAGAGTGTCTACGACGAGTTCTTCCGACTGACTGACGCCTTTGCCTCGATCGAGCCGAACGGCCCGGCCGATCTCTGGCTGACTCATATCGAGTACAACCTGGGCGGTATCGATCCTAATGGGAACTCGCAGAACTACGTCTACCAGGTCCACACAGGCTACGAGGCCCGCACCTACAGTGATGGGCTGGGCCGGGTCGTGCAGACCCGGACGAAAGCCGAGGCCGGGACGCCTCAGGACCATCGGGTGATCTCGACCATCTACGATGAGCGGGGCAATGTCAGCTTCCAGACCCTGCCCTTCTTCGCCGACAGCAACGACTACCGCGCACCCTCCTACTACGGGGTCTATCTGGGCACGACAGCTCCCGGGATAGACTGGGATCCGACCTTCGTGACCAACAACCCGTGGCGCGAGCTGGGCAACCTCAGTTCCAACACCACCTACTGTTGGCGGGTCAGGAAGTACAGTGTCAACAACGAAGTCCTGGCCGAGGGCGACACCTGGCAATTCACCACGGAGAACACGGCGCAGGCCGAATGGCGCGACCCCGAGAATCCCTACTCGACGCTTCGGGACCTGGAGTACGCCTGCTTCAAGGACGAATGGCCCCTCTGGGACCGCTTGCCCGACTTCGATACGCTCTACCCCTGCAAGACGGGTACCGTCGAGACGTTCGACATCAGCGTCTCCGACGACAGCGATGCGTTTGGCATTCGCTTCACCGGCTACATCGACATCACCACGGGCGGCACGTATACGTTCTACGCGAATTCCGATGACGGCAGCCGCCTGTACATTGGCGACACGCTTGTCGTCGACAACGATGGTTGGCACGAAGCGACCGAAAGGTCCGGGACGATCGACCTGAAGGCGGGCAAGCACGCCATTACCGTGACGTATTTCGAGTGCATCTTCTCCCAGAGCCTCTCCGTGAGCTATAAGGGGCCCGACACCAGTGACGCGAAAGTCACGATCCCCGGCGGGGTCACCGGCGTTCTCTATCGGGACAATCCCAGCGCAGCGGTGGTTCCCGATCCCTACCACCAGGAAGCGAACGTCAGTATCGACGCGACGCTGAGTTGGGAGGGTCTGTTCGAGGATACCGATTGGGACGACGCCCAGGCGGGTGTCTTCACGGAATACGACCATCTCGGACGCGCCTGCAAGGTCACGCCGGCCGGCGGCGAAACGGATTCGCCCACCGGGCCCTCAACGACCGTCTACAGCGAGGACGGCGACCCCTGGGTGCAGGTCTCGACCGACGCCGAGGACAAGGTCACGAAGCGCTACTTCGATGCGGCCGGACGCGTGATCCGGATTATCGAAGAAATTGACAACGATCCCAACGTCGTGACCGATTTCGAGTACGACCGTCTGGGACGGCTGATCACCACCACCGATGACGATAACAACGAGTTCCAGGCCGAGTACGACAGCCTGGGCCGCAAGATCCGCTCGATCGACCCGGACATGGGCACCTGGACGTACACTTACGACGACGCGGGCCGTATGACCGAACAGGTCGACGCGCGGGGCAATAAGGTGCAGTTCGACTACACCGACGTCCTGGGCCGCGTCTCTCAGAAGACAGTCAAGAACACCAGCGATGTCACCGTCGAGACGATCACCTACACCTACGATCAGAGCGACGACTCGGAATACCACGTCCACAAGGGGCAGCTCTACAAGGTCACCGATGGTGAGGGCTGGACCAAGACGGGGTACGACTCGCGGGGCCGCGCGATCAAATCCACCCGCTACGTCTCCGCCAAGAGCAAGAGCTACACGACCCAGACCAACTACGACATCGCCGACCGTGTGACTCAGATCACGTATCCGGACAGCAAGGCCGTCATCGGGTATACGTACGACAGCGTCAACCATCTGGTCAAGGTCGAGAGCCTCTGGGGCACCGGCGCCGATGAGGTCTTCTACCAAGCCTCCGGCTTCAACGAGCTGCACCAGGAGACCCGGATCGACTACGGCAATGACCGTTCGACCGAGTACGAGTACTACGATCGGACCCGGCGTCTCAAGCGCATGGTCACGCTGGGCCGTGCAGGGGTTCCGAGCGATCCAAATATCCAGGACATCAGCTACACGTACGACAAGGCCTCGAACATCAAGAGCGTTACGGACGGGGCCTACACGGGCGTTCAGTCGTGTGGACTATCCACTATCCAGTACGACGACCTGCACCGGCTCACCTCGCTCTACTCGGCTGGTGAGAGCAAGACCTACACCTACGAGTACGATGCGCTGGGCAACGTCCACAAGAACGGCGAGATGGGTACGGGCACGTACAGCTACCACGCGACCAAGCCCCACGCCGTCGTCAGCGCCAATGGCAATACCTATGCCTACGACGCGTGCGGCAACATGACCACGCGCAACAGCGGCGGCTATGGCAACCAGACGCTGACCTACGACGAGCAGAACCGCCTGACGCAGGTCGCCATCAGTGGGGGCAGCACCGTCCAGTTTGGCTATTCGGCCGGCGGGTCGCGGCTCTGGAAGAAGGTCAATGGCACGGTCACGGGTCTCTGGATCGGCTCGATCTACGAGGAGAAGGACGGCGAGATCCTTTGCCATGT
>JANQGB010001418.1 GCA_028277545.1 Phycisphaerae bacterium
AAGCCGTTGCCCTCGGCGGCGTACTTGATCAGCAGCAGCACCGCGCCCAGCACGCCGCCGCCCAGCAGGAGGTAGCGGAGCACCCCGCGGCTCATGGCCGACGCCCGGGTGGCGGCCTCGCGCCAGGCTACCGGGTTCTTCCAGACGTGCCGCGGTTTGCGCGTACGCACTCCTACCTCGCTGCGGCTGATCCTGGCCGCCAGCGCCGAAAAGAGTGTGGCCTCGCCCTCCTTGGCCCCGCGCCGCACGAAGAACATGCTCAGCACGGTCAGCACGAATGACAGCCCCAGGGTCAGGGCGACGTAAACCGCCTGGGGGTAGGCGTAGAAGTACTTCAATGGCCAGCCCGCGGAAGCCACCCGGCCAAGCTCTGGCGCGGGTATCACGTTCAGGGCCACCTCGAGAGACAGGAAGGGGTGAAAGGCCGCCAGGTAGCTCAAGCGGCGGTCGCCTATGCTGAGCGGCGCTTCCTCCAGCCAGGTTCCGCTCCACCGGCCCAGGGCGTACACCGCCAGCAGGTAGATTCCGATCATCAGGTAGAACGAGAAGATGGTTCGCCGCGTGCCTACGCGGATCATACTGATGGCAATGGCCAGCGAACCGGTCAGTGCTGCCGTGCCACCCGCCACCGCGAAACTTTCTATGATCTGGCTGGCCGTCACTCCGCCGTAGACCATGGTGATGAAGAAGATGGGCAGCCCCGCGGCCAGCAGCATGAACACGAAGTACAGCCGGCTCATCAGCGAGCCCAGTACGATCTGGGCATTGGACAGCGGCGTGGATAACAGGATGTTGAACGTGCGGGCGTCTTTCTCCTGGGTGATGGCTCCGGCGGTGAAGATCGGAGCCAGAAAGCACATCAGGGCAAGCTGCGTGGTCGAGGCCCATTTGAACGTCGTCGAGGCACCCTTGGCCAGATCAGCCAGGGTGCCCGTGCGGGTCTGCACCTGCGAGCTAAGCGCGATCAGCACCACCATCAGCAGGATGGCCAGGTACGCAAACCGCAGCCACAAATGCCGCGACCGCCGCGAGGCCCCGTAAACCACGCGCAGCACGATCGGGTTCGCCGGCAACAGGTGCCAGGTCCACAACCAGAGTTTGGAAAGCAATACCTGCATCAGTCCTCAGTCTCGCCGCGGGTCTGCGGGCGGAGCCGGCCGATCGCCCGGTTCTACTGCACGATGCCCTTGGTCAGGCGCATGAACGCCGTCTCCAGGTTGACCTCCTCCTCCTTCAGCTCACAGATCCGGAAGTTGTTGTCCAGCAGCAGCTTGGCCAGCGGCGTCAGGTCGTGGGTGTTCGAATCCAGTTCCACTACGATGGCGCTGTCCACCGGTGACACCGATTTGACCCCCCGGGTCCTCTCCAGCAGCAGGGCGGCCAGATCCTGTTGTTCCGCCACCCTCACGTGTACGCGTGTGCCGCGCTTCACCCGGGCGACGATCTCGGTAATCGGCCCGTGGAGGAGCAACTCGCCACCTTCGATGATGCCTACCGTGGTGCAGAGTTCCGCCAGTTCGTGCAGGATGTGCGAACTGATGATGATGGTCTTGCCCATGTTGCGAAGTTCTTTGAGCAACTCGCGAATCTCGATGCGGGCCCGGGGGTCCAGGCCGCTGGCCGGCTCGTCCAGCAGCAGGACCTTGGGATCATGCAGCAGCACTCGGGCTACGCTGAGCCGCTGCTGCATACCCCGCGACAGAGAGTCGACCAGCGCGTCGCGCTTGCCGGTCAGGTCGGTAAGTTCCAGCACGTCGCCCACCACGCGGGTCCGCTGTTGCCCCTTGATGTTGTAGGCGCTGGCGAAGAACTCGAGATACTCCTGAACCACCATGTCCTCGTAAGCCCCGAAGAAATCCGGCACGTAGCCGATCAGGGGGCGGATCTTACGAGACTCGTACCCCACCACGTGCCCGCAGACCCGGGCCTCGCCCCAGGTGGGCTGCAGCAGCGTCGCCAGTATCTTGATGGTCGTGGTTTTGCCCGCCCCATTCGGGCCGATGTAGCCGAAGCACTCCCCGTCCTCGATCTGCAGTTGCAGGTTGTTCAGCGCCACCAGCTTGCCGTAGCGCTTGGTAAGATTGATGGTCTGCACGATCACGGTGGCTATGTCCTCATTCCTGCACGGCGTCACCGACGCGTCTATCAGTAATGCTTCACCGGAATGATGAAGCGATACATGGTCTGGGCCCAGTCCGCCAGGAGCGGGCGATACTCGCGGCTGCCACTGCCGGTGCAAAGCATGACGGGACCTTGATCCTCCGCAAACCCGATGAACATCACCACGTCACTGGTAAGCTCAGCGCTGCGGTCCAACTGGCGGCAATGGCGGCGGGAGAAATCGTAGCCAGGGTTGAACGTGCCCGGCAAGGTCGTGGGTTCGTGCTCGCTCAGAGCTGTCAGCAGCAGCAGGGCATCCTGGTGCGGTTCCAGATCGAGGTTGGGGATGATCTCGCTGCCGCCGCCGAGGGCCATACCTGCCCGCACGCCACGGTCCCAGTTCTTGATGGCCTCGCCCAGGGTCCACTTCTCCCAGTCCTTGACGTCCATCAAGATGCCGGGCTGGGATTTTCGATCGGCGTACATCCGCGCCGCCAGGTCGATTTGCTCACCCTCAGCGATGTTGCCCAGCGGATACACCCGGATCCAGGCGTGACGCGGCCCGCGAGCGACGAAGCTGGTGTAGGCATCCTGCAGCGGGTGAATAAGGAAGCAGTTCGTGAGCGGATGGTCCAGTTCGTTGGTGATAGTGCTGCCTTCGAGAACTCCGGTAGCGACCGTTTCGTCGTCGCGGCTGCGCTGTTGCCCCACGCGGACGTCGGCCTGGATGGTCTGGCGAAGCTCGCCCGACCAGCGGCCCTCGAACTGCTTGAGCGTGGCCCGTACCGGCACATCACGAATCTGGGCGCTGGCCGGGAACAATCTATACCTGGCGGGGTCTGCGTAGCTGCTGCCCGCGGCCATAGCGTGGGCGCTCGAGGGCATGGGTTTGAGCGAGCAATTAGTGGGTATCGGCTCGGTCTCTGCGGTGTAGTCGGATGGCATCCACACGTTTAACACCGTGTGCGTTCCGGTCTTGATCCCGAAATACGCGCTGGC
>JANQGB010001441.1 GCA_028277545.1 Phycisphaerae bacterium
CGTTGCGAATGCGGGTCGGGCCGGCGGCGAAAAGGGCGACCACCGCCAGTGTCTGCACCATGTCGGGCATGTCGTTCAGATCGACGTCGATGCCGGCCAAGCGCCGCCCCGCCGGCGGGCCATGCACGGTCAACCGCGTTGCCTCCCTGTCTATCCGACAGCCTATCCGCTCCAGCACATCCCCGAATCTCGCGTCGCCCTGCACACTGGACGAACCCAGGCCCTCGACCGTCACCCGCCCGCCGGCCACCGCGGGGGCCGCCAGGAAGTAAGACGCGTTCGAGGCGTCCGGTTCGATGGTGAAATCCCGACCCGTATAGCGCTGCGGGGCAGCCACGATATACTTACTGCCGTCGGTTCCCGCCTGCGCCACTACCTCAACGCCGAAGGCCTCCATGACAGACAGCGTCATTTCGACATAGGGAGCGCTGACCATGGGACCGCGCACATCGATGAACACGACGGACCTGGCATAGGGGGCTGCCATCAACAGGCCGCTGATCATCTGGCTGGACGGCGCCGAGGAGAAGACGACCTGTCCGCCCGTCAACCCCACGGCGTGAACGTTCAGCGGCGGATAGCCTTCAGACAGCAGGTACTCGAAGCGCCCGCCAAGTCGTCGCAGCGCGTCTATGAGCGAGCCGATAGGACGCTCGTACATCCGCTGCACGCCTTCCATGCGGTAAGTGCCGATACCCAGCGACGCCATGGCGGTGCAGAACCGCATGGTGGTCCCGGAGTTGCCGCAGTACAGCTTGGCGTCCGTGGCCGGTATGTGCCCTCCGCAACCTCGGACCGCGGCGGTATGCTGGGTCTCGTCGACGGTTAGCCCGATGTCCAGGGCCCGCAGACAATCCACCATGTGTCGCGTGTCGTCGGCCAAGAGCAGGCCGGTCAGGGCACTCGTCCCGTCGGCCAGGCTCGCCACCACCAATGCCCGGTTGGTCAGGCTCTTCGAACCGGGCACGCGCACTACCGCGTTGAGTGGCCCTGCTGGTGGATGGAGCATCATCGCGCTCATGGTACATACCTTACCTTGAGCCTGTCCTCCCGGCCATAGCTGGTCTGAACGAGAAGACCGCCCGGACAGCCTTCGGGGAGTTGGATTACGATCGCTTCGGGCTCAGGAGGTGCGCGTGTTGCAGGATTTGATTCCCCACCCGTTGCTTCGCAAGGGATGGGACACCCGCACGCGTGTTGCAGAGGTGCATTCCCCACCCGTTGCTTCGCAAGGGATGGGGCACACATAAACGGTACACGCCGACCTGGTACGCGCGAGGGACAGGAGCGCGACACCAGGGCGTTAGTCACCGTGCATATGTGCTTCGCAGCGTGCGAATGGCGAGGTGGCACTGCAAATCGGCGGCAGTGACCTCACCGGCCGCGGTGAAACCGAGCCTTTTCGGCTCACCGGGGAAGAGGGCGAAGTAGTTGTCGGTGAAGACGCCGTCCACCGGGCCGCTGGCTAGTTCGACGAACAGTGCCGGGACGTCAGCCGACACCAAAACTTGGAGGCCGTCGTTGGTCTGATTGACCACCGCCTGGATGACCGACGTCCGCAGGTCGAGGGTCTTGTACGGCGCCAACGCGTGGCAGGTCTCGTGTTGGTGATCGCCGGCGCTGAGGGTCAGCCGGATCAGGCGCTGGTCGACAGGCACGTCCGGTCCGAACAGCACGTCGGATGACACCGTGGCCACTGACTTGCTGGCATTGGCAGGCAGACTGAAGGGCTCTTGAATTCGTCTAGTGAGTTCGCCGGTCGTGGTCCAGGCCTCGATGGTGCAGGTGCCCTCCAGGTCGGCCGGCACGTCACTAGTGGCCCAGATGTCGAGGTCATCGCCCCGTCTGACCACGCTGCCCAGCAACGGGGCGTAGAATCGCTTGGCCATGAAGTGAGCGGCCTTATAGCGCAACTCGTAGTCAACGCTGGCCCAGGAGGCCACCACCCAGCAATCCTGCAACTGCCAGTAAAGCGTACCCATGCAATGGGGCTTCCGCCGTCGCCAGTGCTCGACGCCGTACTGCAACGCCAGGCCGTGCGTGACCTGACTGAGGTAGCAGAGGTCATCGAGCGTGGACGGTTCGTGGAAGAGGCGTGCCATGGCGTCGGCTATAATCGTGTTGCCCCGGCCATGCCGCTGATGGTGCAGCATGACCGGGTCGGTAATATCGGTCACCCCCGGATCAACCGCGGTATGCAGCGTGGTCAGCGACGGGAATGACTGAAAGCCAAACTCGCTGCAGAACCGCGGCGTCACCTCCAGGTAACGCTCGAACGGTTTACCACCGTGCCACACCTCCCAGAAGTGGGTGTCACCACGAGTCAGGTCGTTGGGATCGCCCTGGCCGCCGTTGGATGGTGAACTGGGCCACCAGGGCCGCTGCGGGTCCTCGGCCGCCACAATCGGGGCGAGCGTGCCAACGATGAGACGATCGTAGTCGGGACGCAGCGGCGGGTCACTCTCCTTCTGATGCCACCAGCTATCAACCGCCAGTTCGTCCTCGTTGTCGCCGCACCAGAGTACGATCGACGGGTGGTTGTGCAACCGCCGTACCTGGTGCCGCGCCTCGGCACCCACTTCATCGAGAAACTCCCGGTCGCCCGGATAGGCGGCGCAGGCAAACATGAAGTCCTGCCAGACTAACAGGCCCAGTTCGTCGCACAGGTCGTAGAAGGCCTGGTCTTCGTAAACGCCGCCCCCCCAGACGCGCAGCATGTTCATGTTGGCGTCGGCGGCGGCCAGCACCAGCCGCTCGTAACGATCCGGCGATACCCTCGTCGGGAAGGCGTCGGCCGGTATCCAGTTGGCGCCGCGGCAAAAGATGTCACTACCGTTGATGCGCAGGAAGAAAGACTCCCCCACGTCGTCCGGTTCGCGGACCAACTCGACGGTACGCAGGCCCACCCGCGTGGTTGCCCGGGCTCGCTCGACGCCGGAGTCGTCCAGCCAGCAGACCTCGACCGGATAGAGATGCTGCCCGCCATGCCCCCGCGGCCACCACAACGTGGGTGCCTCGATAACCACCTCTGCGCTCAGCACCGACTCTCCCGCCGCGACCCTTGACGGAACCACGGTCAGGGCGTCGCCTATGCGTACCGCAAGCTGCCCTTCCGCCTCCGCCGCGGCAGCCAGATGGGCGCTGACAGTCAGCGTCACACACCCGGCTTCGTGCTCCTGCCTCGTGGTCAGGTACTCGATGATCGGCGCGTCGGTAGCAATCAGCCGAATACCGCGCCAAATACCGGACGTGGGCAGACAGGGCCCCCAGTCCCAACCGAACTGGCATTGGGACTTGCGAATGTAGGGGCGGTATACCTTGCGGGTCCGCCCGGTGCCCCAGTCATACTCGGTGCCCGGCAACTCGTAAGACAGCTTCTCGCTCTGTCGGCGGGCGTAGTGGATGGGCGAACGAAAGGTGATGCGGATGTGATTGGTCCCCTCGCGCAGATACGGGGCCACGTCAAACCGGAAGCGGCGGAACATGTTGCAGGTCTCGGCGACCGGCTGATCGTTGATACTGATCTCCGCCACCGTGTCGAGGCCGTCGCAGATCAGCCATTGCCCGCGACAGGTCAACAGTTCAGCGCTGATCTCGAAACTCCGTTCGTACTCCCAATCAACCTCGTCCACCCAGAGAACGTCGAGCTCGCTGGTGCCAACCAGCGGGTCCGGGATACGCCCGGCAGCGAGCAAATCCGTGTGAACGCACCCCGGGACCATGGCAGGGATCCACTCCGCGCTGCCCGCCTGGCGAAGCCGCCATCTTCCGTCCAATTGAACCACGTCGTTCATCCGGGAAGTTACCTCCGGTCGTGAGTGAACCGCGCATCTAGTGACGCCACCGGCCAGAAGGAGGCCCGGCGCCAAGCCAGGCGCTGGCCGGCTCTGCTTCCAGTGTGTTGTGCCTCCAGACTACGCGATCGTAACCAGCCGAGAACTTCAGTTTGCGCCGACACACGAACGTCTAAGACGCGGCCTGTAGGCGCCGCTTAAAGGCGCCGGAGACTCTGAGGCACCCCACAAGTATCGCGGATTGAGATCACCCCGGCATCCCTCCG
>JANQGB010001472.1 GCA_028277545.1 Phycisphaerae bacterium
TCGGAGGTGGGTGCGGGCCGCGACTTCTCCGCAGTGTGGACCGGGAAGGTGCTGACGGACTTCCGCCGCGCACACCTGGAGGGCCGCATTCCCGACGCCTGCAAGTCCTGCTATGAGCCGGATCGTTGAGGGCTGGCACCAAACCGTGGGGGCCTGACGGGATGGACAGCCCAACCCGAGGGTTCGACTCAGGCGCCCTCGGCTCCGACCGGGCCCGCTCGCGTAAGCAATACTGGGCCCGCCGTCTGGCAGGCGCCGTGGTCTCCGCGCTGCGGCTGAACCGGCCGGGCCTGGTGGCGACGGAGATCTGCCAGACCATCCGGCCCGTCGCCACGGTCCGCACCGCGCACGGCACGTTCCGTTGCCGCGCCGGCCATGGCCGGCTGGTCTGGCGAGCCGACACGTTCAAGAGCGAAGAGCCCGACACGGTGCGCTGGCTTGATCGGCTGACGCCCAACGATGTGCTGTGGGATGTCGGCGCCAATGTCGGCATGTACTCGCTCTATGCGGCCAAGCTCCGTGGTTGCCGTGTCGTCTCGTTCGAGCCGGAGGCACAGAACTACGCCTTGCTGGTCGACAACATCGCCCTCAACGACATCGGCGACCGCTGCCTGCCGGGCAACCTCGCGCTGACCGACAAGAGCACTATCGGCCGGTTGCGCGTGCGCTACATCACCAAGGGCGGCGCGTTCAACGCCTTCAGCGAGAGCCTAGACGAGGTCGACCTGTCGGCGCTGCCGGACAGCTTCCAGGCGGCCCAGAAATACGCCGCACACGGCGGCTTCGACCAGCTGATGTTCGGGTTCTCGGCCGACGATCTGGTAATGAAGCACGCCCTGCCCGAACCCACCTTCATGAAGGTGGACGTGGACGGGCTGGAGCCGCGGATCATCGACGGCGCGCGTGAACTGCTGAAGCGTGGCCGGTTGAAATCCCTGCTCATCGAACTCAACACCCGCTCGGCCGCCGACATGGCGGTACCCGAACTGCTGAAAGGCCACGGGTATGAGCTTTCGCAAACCAGCTCCAATTGGGACAGGCGCGCCGACAAGAGCCGCGCGGAGGACCTCCCAGCCGTCAACATGATCTTCGACCGCGCCCAGGACTAGACCAGGGGCCGGTTCGATCCCGCAAATGGACGGTCGCCACGCGGGTTTCCTTCACCTCAGTACTCCTGTCCATGGAGCGGTCCGATGGCGACCTAACTGGACCTGACCGATGCGCAAGACCGCGGTTCGTGCAGTTGCCGGTGCTGTCATTGTCGCCGCCAATGTCGCCCTCATCGAAATCTTGGCGGCGGCAAGCTTTCTGGTGCAGACGGGCGAACTCATCTGGTTTCGACCATCCAGCGAACCAGCGCCACCAAGCGAATTGCCGACGGCCGCGATCGGCACGCGCGGTCTGACGTTAAGCCCCTATTTCGGCTATACGACGCGGGTTGATGAGACCGACTGGGCAGGTCTTGCGGATAGAGCGTCGGGCATCGGCAGTTACGTGGAACCCTCCGAGTCCACCGACTGTTCGACCATGCCGGCCCCAGAAGCCTGCCTGACATTTCAGCGCATCCACGCTGTCAACTGGTATCACTGGCCGGAACTCTGGGGCCGCAATGAGTATGGCCTCAGGTCTTCATTTCACTACCCAATCAGGGATATCGACGAACGGGCATTTGTCATCGGCGTGTTCGGTGGCTCGGTGGCCACAGCCTACGCCTACTGGGCAATCGATCCCCACTCCGCCGTCTTGAAGGGGTTGGAAGAAGCTCTGGATCGCCCCGTGGTCGTGCTGAACTTCGCCATTGGTGGGGAGAAACAGCCTCAGCAAGTGCAGAAGCTGGTCTACTTCGCCAGTTTGGGGCAGCGGTTCGATCTGATCCTCAACATAGACGGGTTCAACGAGGCGTATGTCTCGTGGCTGAACATCGAGCGGGCGGGAATCGACTACAGCCAGCCGTCGGCGGCCTTGGTGAATACGACCATTGGCGTGTATCTGGACGGGCTGATCGACCAGCAGATTCGGCCGATCCAGGCGCGTCGCGACCGGCTCACAACCATTGCGCACAGCACCAGATGGGCAGCAATCCACTATGTAACCAATCTTCTGGCCGGGCAGGCAACCGATAGTCTGCGGCAGATCGAAGCAGAATGGACACAACAACGTCCGGACGACTTATTTCCGCTCAGCAGGATTTCTGCCCAGGGCGACTTCGCTGACAATCTCGCCTCCTTGGCAGAAATGTGGGCCGGCGCGTCTATCCAGATGGCTGCAATCGCACGACAAATGGATGCGATCTACCTGCATGTGCTGCAACCCAATCAATATTTCTCGAATAAGAATTTCACAGAGGAGGAGTTGTTAGATTTCAACGTACTCGGGGAGGGTGATGCACCGTTAGCCACTATTGTGCCAATGGCATATCGAGCTTTTCTTGCGCACTCAGGTTACATCCAGAGCAATAGTGTGAATTTCATAAATGCAACAGGAATATTTGATGAAGTTGAAGGGTCAATTTATCATGACTGGTGTTGCCACTTCAACGAGCCGGGTTTCGAGATCCTGGATCTGGTTATCCAGTACGCGATACTGAGGTTGGTTGATCCTGATGGTTATGCGGACAGGCGCTCGGAGATCGAACGACTCTTTAGTGACCACGCACACGCCGATCTGGACACCTTCGCTTCTGGTCTGGAAAGCCATCCTCGAGATCTTGACCTGTAGGGCAGGTAACGATTGGTGTTGCGTCGAGAACTCTCAAGCCCGGTGGCGTTACAGGGTCACTCGGAATAGCGGCAGTGCGAGGTGGTGGGGAGGTTTCTTGCCTCTGGTCGGCGCGAAATCGCTGAAAAATCAGGACTCAGGCGGCGCTGCACCACCTTCGCGTCATATCCAGCCAGATCCTTCGAGTACCGCGGACCACGAACCCTGAAGGCCAGCCGCGACGTGCGGGCTCGCCTGCGATCCCTGGCAATGGCCGGAAAATCAGGTTACCGATACACCCCATCTTGAATCCGCGCGATCGCACCCAAGCCAGCGGAACGGCGCGACTCCGTAGTGTCGGAAAGGAGTGATCGAGCAATGCAGCGGATTGCTGCGCGCATTCTCGCCGTCATCATAATTCTCCTCGGCAATGTACTGTTGGTCGAGTTGGTCGCCGGCGCCGCCTATCGGATCGACACCGGCAACTGGATCTGGTTTCACGAGCGCGGGGATGCCGAAGACTTCACCGACATGGTGGCGGCGGTGAGCCGGGAGGGGTTGGTCTTGAGTCCCTACCTGGGATATGCCAATCGCGTCGATGGCATAGCCCGAGATCCGGCACTCCCGACAGGGATCGGCAGCCGGGCCCTTCCGGCCACCCCACTCGACTGCGGTCAAGCAGCCAGGCCGGACGCGTGCGCAGAGTTCCTCCGCATCAACGGCACTGACTGGCAGCCCCAGTTGGTCCCACAGTGGTTCGTCAATCGCTGGGGGCTGGCCTCCAGTTACGACTATCCGCTTACGGACATACCCGAAGATGCCTACGTCATCGGCGTCTTTGGTGGTTCTCTGGCGATGGGGTACGCGTTCTGGGCATCGGACGCGCACTCGCCGGTCCTCAAGGGCCTGCAAGATGCGCTGGGACGACCGGTCGTTCTCCTCAACTTTGCCATTGGCGGCGCCAAGCAGCCGCAACAGGCCCAGATGTTGATGCTGTTCGCCAGCCTAGGCCAACGCTTCGACCTGGTGTTGAACATCGACGGCTTCAACGAGGTCTATGTATCCTGGCTGAACGAGGAAAACGCCGGGGTTAGCTTCAGCCAGCCATCCGCCAATCTGGTGAACTCAGTGATCGGTCAGTACCTGGACCGGGTTCGTGGAGACGCGTTGGCCGGGGTGGTTCAGCGCCGCGACCGATTGCAGGGGCTGTCGGAGCGCACCCGGTGGGCTACGGTTCACTACGTCTCCGGGTTGCTGGCGGAATGGTCGACGGGCGCGCTGCAGCGACGGGAAGCCGAGTGGGCGCAAGGCGAACTGCCGGACTTTCCGCTCAACTCGGTTGAAGAGGGTGGCGGGTTCGAAGCGAACTATGTCGCCTTGGCGGACCTCTGGGCGGGCAGCTCAATCAATATGGCTGCGGTCGCGCGGGCCAGCGAAGCGAACTACCTTCACGTCCTGCAGCCCAACCAGTATTTCTCCAACAGGCGTTTCACGGACCAGGAGGTGCTTGAATTCGATGTTCTGGGCGAGGGTGACGCGCCGTTGCGAA
>JANQGB010000065.1 GCA_028277545.1 Phycisphaerae bacterium
TGTACAAGTAAGGACGGTCAGGCGGGGCGCGTTCTGCGCCAGATTCAAGGGCGCCTTGACCACGCGCGTAAGCAACTCGCCGGCCTGCGCGCCCGGCCCGCGCGATCGCCAGGTCTCACGATGAAGGGCCGCACCGCCCGCCAGGATTCTCTTGCCAGCCTGCGGGCGGGTCAACTGAAACTAGGCGGCACCCGTGTGCTTGACTTTCCTGACCTCACTGTGACTCCGACTGACCGCATCGCGCTGATCGGGCGTAACGGCGCCGGCAAGTCAACGCTGCTCAAGTACGTCGTCGAGCACCTCAAGTTGCCGATGGAACGCTACCTCTTCATCCCCCAGGAGATAGACGCCGGGCGCGGCGAAGAACTGCTGTCCGCCGAGCGCCGTCTGCCGGGGCCCGACCTTGGCCGCGTGATGGCGGTCGTCGGTTGCCTGGGCTCCGATCCATCGCGCGTGCTCGAAACGGAGCGAGCCAGCCCCGGTGAGATCCGCAAGGTGTTGCTCGCCCAGGGCGTGGCGCTGGCGGCGGAGTTGATTATCATGGACGAACCTACTAACCACCTCGACCTGGTCTCGATAGAGTGCGTCGAGAATGCCCTCGCCCAATCATCGGCTGCTCTCTTGCTCGTCAGCCACGATTGCCGCTTCCTGCGCGCGGTGACCAGGACCGCCTGGCAGATAGATGCGACCGGGGCCGTTGGCGTGACCACTACGGAAAGAGCCTTACCGTGACGGGCGCCGGGAGATCCACCGGCCCGGTCCTCCCGGCACGTTCAATATGGCCTGGTGACTGCGGCGTCAAACTGGCATGCCCCGCCCCGCCGCCACGGCGGCCCCGCTGCCACGGCGGCCCCGCGCGCGGCACACGTGTATTAGAACATTACCGATGCGGATTAGATGGCCGTTTGGTATAATCACCGCATCGGGGCCTCGCGGCGAAAAACGTAAATTCGCTTTGCGAACTATTCCTGTCGTTATCGCGTTTTGGAGGGGAGGTTAGCAGCCGAAGCCCCGCCAGAGGGCGCTTTTGACCTGCCGGCGGGCTGCCGTCAGTCCTGCCGGACTCCACCCGGGCACGGGGCCGGTAAGTGCTCATCCGCTGACCAGACGCGCGGTGGCGACCTGCCTCGTAGGGCCGGCCCCGAAACTCGACTGGGAGCGGAGGCACATCATATCCAGGAGAGCTGACATGAAGCAGAGAAGGAGAATCGCAGGCGCGCTGGTTCTGCTGCCCGTAGTGGGGGCGGTGGGGACCATCGCCCAGGACTACGATCTGCACCGGAACACGCTCGACGGCGGAGGCGTGCTGTTCGCTACGGGGGGCGTTTTCAGCCTGTCGGCCACCGTTGGGCAACCTGATGCAGGGCTGCTCAGCGGTGGCACGTTCACCGTGGCGGGCGGATTCTGGTTTCCGCAGTTGCCCGGTGACTGCAACCTCGACGGCGGGGTGGATCTTCACGATTACGAGTCTTTCGAAGCATGCCTGACGGGTCCCGGCGGTGGCCTGTCCGGGGGATCGTGCACCTGCTTTGATTTCGACGGTGACGCGGATGTGGATATGGGCGATGTCCGTCAGTTTCAGGATTCATTCAGCGGCTGATCCGCGGGGTGGGGCGGGGCCCGGCGATATGGCGCGGGCCTGCCTTGCTTGCGGTAGTGGCGAAACGGGAAAGGCGGTGCGGAGATGATGACCAAGAGATACCTTGCGGTGTTGGTGCTTGCAGTAGTGAGCCACGGTTCGACTGCGGGCTGGGCCCAGTCGGCCGGCTCGGCGTTCACCTATCAGGGGCAGCTTAGGGAGGGAGGGGCGCCGGCCGACGGCTCATATGACTTCCGCCTGACGCTGTATGACTCGCTCCACAGCATCGTCGGTGGCCCTATCAGCTTCGAGGACCACATCGTCGAGAAGGGCCTGTTCAGCCTGATCCTGGACTTCGGGGTGGCAGTACTCGACGGCGACGCGCGCTACTTGGAAGTGGCCGTGCGGCCGGGGGAGAGCGGGGGGAGCTTCACGGTCCTCTCTCCCATGCAGGAGCTGACCCCAGCTCCTTACGCCTCGATGGCACTGCAGACTGTCGGCCTGGACGGTCACTCGCTGGACGCGCTGGACGGCTCTCCCACCGATGCGATTTACGTCGATCGAGAGGGAGAGGTCGGTGTGGGGACGGAGACGCCGACCCATCCGCTGGAGGTCATCGGCGTCAGCGGCAGGGCGGCCGTGGTTGGTGACAACCCGGCGGAAGCAACGTTAGGGGAACTGGGCAGCGACCAAGGCGGTGTGTATGGGTACGCCGCCGGTGGCAGTGGCGTGTTTGGCCGGGTCACCTCGGGCTCGGGCGTGTACGGGGAGTCCGACGCGACCTCCGGCTGGACCAACGGCGTGGAAGGTTACTCTATGAGCCCCGGTGGAAACGCAGTCTATGGCTATAACGAGGCGGACAACGGCGACGCGATCGGCGTTCGGGGAGTGAGCGCCAGCCCGAACGGTTTCGGCGGCTACTTCGTCGGCCAGGGCTACTTCAGCAGCAACGTGGGCATCGGTACGACGACGCCGGCTTCGCCGCTCACCGTGAACGGTATGGTCGAATCGCTGGCCGACGGATTCCGGTTCCCCGACGGGACAGTGCAGACCACGGCCTCGACCGGTGGAGGCAGCACCTACTGGCAGCCGTCCAGCGAGGGCATCTATTACGATGATGGTTACGTCGGCGTGGGCGTTGAATACCCGCTGTACTCGATCCACGCCATCGACCCTATACGCACGGCCATCGGCGGCCAGTGCGTGAGCGAGGGGACGGAGGGCTATCTGGGGCACGAGTTGGCCGGCGTGTACGGCTTTGGCTCGATAGCCGTCCACGGCGTGAGCATCAGCCCCGGCGGGTACGCGGTGTACGGGTCCGCAGAATCCCCGACAGGCACCAGCTTCGGCGTATACGGCAAGTCGTCGAGCCCGAGCGGTCGCGGCGTCTACGGCGAAGTCACCGGGACCGGAGGTTACGGTGTCATTGGCAAGTCCGTCGGCGGTGCCGGCGTGTTCGGCGAAGCGAACGCCACCAGCGGCTGGACGCGCGGCGTGGAGGGCTATGTGGTCAATCCAGAGGGCGTGGCCGTTTACGGATTCAACGAAGCCGATTCGGGCAACGCCTGGGCGATCCGCGGTGATACGCTCAGCCCCGACGGCTATGCGGGGTACTTCAACGGTCGGGGATATTTCAGCAACAACGTGGGGATCGGCACGACGGACATCAGTTCGACGCTGACGGTTGCGGGGACGATCGAATCGACCGGGAGCGGCTTCAAGTTCCCCGATGGAAGCGTGCAGTCCACTGCGGCAGTTGGAGGGGACACGCCCTGGGAGGATTCCGCCCAGGGAATCTATTACGACGGCGGACGGGTTGGAATCGGCACCTCAAGCGCCGATTACACGTTTCACGTAATCAGCAACACGGGCACGGCAATCTGGGCCGAAAACCTGTCGGATTTCACCATAGGGCACCTGGCCAGCGAATATGGCGGTGTGTACGGTGAGTCGGACACGGGCAGAGGAGTTTACGGTTGGGCGACCGCTTCCGGCGTGGTGACGAATTACGGCATCTACGGCGAAGCCGAGGGGCTTACGGGCTGTGGTGTGTTCGGCAAGGCCTGGGGTGACGACGGCCACGGTGTTCATGGCGAGGCCGCCGCGACGGGCGGCGACGGCGTGTTCGGCACGGCGCCCGATGGCCGTGGCGTGTACGGCGAGTTGACCTCCGCTTCGGCTATCGGCAGCGCCGTGGAGGGCAGAACCTGGAGCCCAGACGGACACGCGATCTACGGCTTCAATCACGCGGATAGCGGTCCGGCCGTCGCAGTTCGGGGCATCAGCTTCAGTCCTACCGGGTTTGGTGGCTTCTTTGGAGGGCGCGGCCATTTCAGCGGTGACGTCGGTATCGGCACGATCGACCCCACGGAGAAGCTCGACGTACGCGGCACCGTCAGAATGAACGGGTTCAAACTGGGGACCTCAGCGCCCGCTGGGTACGTGCTGACTACGGATTCCAGCGGCGTGGGCACCTGGCAGGAGCCGGAAGCTCTGGAATTGCCACTCGACGAGACAATCTCGAGCACGTTCCCGGCCATCGCTGTTGAGAACACAGGCACGGGCATCGCATCCCACGGGATCAAGGCTGCCATCACCAACCCGTCGTCATTCGAGAACGCCGCCGCGGGGCTGTTCACCGCCATCGGATCGAAGGGCCGGGCTATCTCCGCGTTCAGTGACGACAACACCACTATTGACGTCACGCATACTGGCGGGAAGTCGGCCATCACCGCCACCTCCACTGGCCTGGGCGCCGGTTCCTTCCACGCCACGGGGGCGGGTGGCGTTGGCGTATGGGCCAAGGGGGACGCGGGCCCCGGGCTGTGGGCCGAGAGCGATGCCAGCGGAGAGACCAATCCGGCACTGCTGGTGTCGAATAACAACTCCAGCGGCATCTGCATGTTCTCGACCTGTATCAGCAGCGACGCCAATGCCGTATTCGTCAACAAGGGCGCGGGTGACCTCATCAAGGGCTTCAGCGGCGGAACCGGCGGAGACCTGGTCTTCAAGGTCACCAACGACGGCACCACGCGGGCCAGCGGGCTGGAGATCAACAGCAGTACCTCTTCGGATGACGACCTTATCACGGGACACAGCGGTGCCGACCTGGTGTTCAAGGTGACCAATAACGGCACCACGCATACCAACGTGCTGCAGATCAACGGCGGGAGTGATCTGTCGGAGCAGTTCGACGTGCGGGGCAAGGAGGATGCCATCGAGCCTGGCATGGTGGTGTGCATCGATGAGGATCATCCCGGCAAGCTGACCATCAGCAACGCCGCCTATGACCGCAAGGTGGCGGGGATTATCAGTGGGGCCGGCGGCATTTCCCCTGGCATGCAGATGGGACAGCGCGGTTCGGTAGCCGACGGCGAACACCCGATAGCCCTGACGGGGCGGGTGTACGTGCGGTCGGACGCCTCCGGCGGTCCGATCCGGCCTGGTGATCTGCTGACCACCTCGGGAGTGCCAGGCCACGCCATGCGGGTCAGCGACTACGCTAGCGCCCAGGGTGCGATCCTGGGCAAGGCCATGACGGCGCTCGAAGAAGGGCAGGGACTGGTGTTGGTTCTGGTGACTCTGCAGTAGTCGACCGGCGAATTAAGGAGACCTCACCATGTCAAGATCAAACGATAATCCGGTCGGCTACGGGCTGTGGCGCGGAGCCTGCACGTTGCTGCTGAGCGGATCGATGCTGCTCGCGGCGTGTCATACGGCCTCTTACCCCCAGCGCGGGTCCCCGCGGCAGGAAGCCGAGATGGCGGCGGTGTCGCGGTGCCCGCCGGCTGTGGCCGGCTTGTCGCGGGCGGACGAAGTCATTGCGGCCAAGATAGCCCGCAAGCAGAAGAAGCTGAAGGAAGGCAACAGTAGAGCATCCAACCCGGGCGGATACGCGCAGTACCGATACCAGATGCGCCTGGGCGAGGATGGAACCATACCGCCTAACTCCCTGGTTAGAGCCAAGCTCCAGGCCGACGCAATGCCAGAACTGGAGAGTCCGGTCGGGGAGGGCACGCGTGACGGCGGGTTGTGGGACTGGGAGTGGCTGGGTCCAGGTAACATCGGGGGACGGATTCGGAGCATTCTGATCCACCCGACGCAGCCGGATACGATGTGGATCGGCGGCGTGGCCGGCGGTATCTGGAAGACCACCAACGGAGGCGCTTGGTGGACGCCGCTGGACGACTTCCTGCCGAGCCTGGCGGTGAGCTGCATGGTCATGGACCCGAATGATCCGAACACACTCTACGCCGGCACCGGTGAAGGCTTCGGCAACTTCGATGGCCTCCCTGGCGCAGGCGTCTTCAAGACCACCAATGGCGGAGCGCAATGGACACAGTTGCCGGACACCATTCCTGCCGGCACCGACAGCACCTCGTACGAATGGGTCAAGGTGAACCGACTTGCGATCAGCCCCTTCGACGGCGACCTGCTGTTCGCCGCTACTAACCTGGGCATCTATAAGTCTCAGGACGGCGGGTGGAACTGGAGCCGGCGGACGACATCGCGCACGCTGGATCTCAAGCACAGCCCCACCCAGGCGGGGCGGCTGGTCGCCGGCGCTACGGGGGGCGCGGTGATGTATACGGACGACGGCGGTACCTCCTGGAATTCCGCCACGTTCTCGACCGCGGTGCCCATCTTCCGGACCCAACTGAGGCAGGCGTTCTCCCCGGATCCGGATAGCGCCAAGGATACGCTGCTGGTGGACGACAACGCGGGCTTTAACAAGGGAGACCGGATACTCGTGGGGAGCGAGTGGACTACTGTCCGCGCCATCAACCACGAGGACGATCCAGACAACAGCATTCGCGTGGACGACCTGGCCCAAGCCCACCCGGTGGACGAGTGGCTTGAAACGCCGCCAGGCGGCCGGGTCGAGGTGTTCTGGGCCAACGGCTACACGGTCTTTGCCTCGATGAATGTCGGGGGCGGCGTCTTGTGGAGGTCGATCGACTTCGGCCAGACCTTCTCCCTGGTTGAAACGGCTGATGAAACCCCGGACTACCTGGGAACGATAGGCTGGTACTGCAACACCTTGTGGGTGGACCCCAGCGACAGTGACCTCGTGGTTACTGCCGGCGTCGACCTCTATCGCAGCACCACCGGCGGGACGGAACTGACCAAGATAACTGACTGGACACGATATCACAATCCAGGCGACTCCGCCCACGCGGATCATCACTTCCTGGTGGAGCATCCGGACTGGCCGGCCAACAAGAGCTTCTTCTCGGGCAACGACGGCGGCATCCAGAAGGTGGCGGATATTACCTCGGCAGGAATTACCAGTTGGACCAACCTGGCAAATAACCTGGGCATTACGCAATTCTACGGTGGCGCCGCGGCCCCGGACGGCAGTGTGATCATCGGTGGCACTCAGGACAACGACAACCTGACCTACCTGCCGTCGGCTGGCGCGCACGGCTGGTGGCAGGAGGAAACCGGCGACGGCGGATTCTGCGCCGTAAACCCGGTGGATCCGGACATCTGCTACGCCGAGTACTGGGGACGCCGAATAGAGAAGAGCA
>JANQGB010000136.1 GCA_028277545.1 Phycisphaerae bacterium
CGTGCTTCCGCCGTAGTAGCCGCCCCCCGCCGTGTCCAGCAACGCTCCGCTGCTCGCGTCTAGTTGGTACACGCTCACCCACTGGTTAGTTTCGACGCCGATTATCCGGTCTGCCCGGCCGTGAGCCATCTGGTATAGCGGGGCCTCTGCCAAGACTATGCCGCTCGGCTCCTGCGAGGCAAGATCGAAGTCCAGCACGTAGACCGCCGGCGGCTGGCCCCAGTACTCGCCGGTCACGTTGTCCAGAACGGTCAGGTGGTTGTTACTGGGATGCAGGTCGATGTCACGCAGCACACGTCCGGTGGACACCACGTTCTCCACCGACCAGGAGTTACGGTCGATGAAGACCACGTCGCCATTCTCAGTGATACCGTAGACCTTGGCCCGCACCGGATCCGCGACGATGCGTCCCAGAGGCTTGTCCACCGGTATGGCGCCGAGGTAGGTGACGTAGTCGTCGGCCGCCGCTGAAAGACCGGCGAAGCCAACGACCAGCAGGACGACAACAGACTTGCTCGACATGCTCATCTCTCTCTCCTTTTTTCAGATTCTCAGGGCCAACGGCGCCGCTGCGCCGGGATAGACGTACCACGTACTCGAAACCAGCAGACCGCCAGAGGCGACACAAGCGCCCTACGCCACCTCACCGCCATACAACGACTTGGATTAATCAGTCTCCCTTGGCTGCCATCTCCTTGCACTTGACGCCGGAGACGGGCTCCCGCCGCGCACCGCCAATGGGTGGCGTGCTTGCCCGGCCGCGCAGGTTGGCGGACAGGTCAACAGCACGGGATAAGAAGGGATCACGCTGCTTCTCGGATCACAGACCATACGGGACACGACACTGAAGTAGCCTGACCCGCCTTCGCGCCGGTAGATGTTTAACCGAGTGTGGAATCTCTCTCCTCCACGTGAAGTGACTATACAGACCTGGCAGCGGCCAGTCAAGGGAGAGCGTGACAAGGTGATGGACGCCCGCAGCGCAAACGACAGCCGCGGATCAGCTACCAGAACGGCACACACTCATAAGTGCCATAACTCTTAAGCTATACTTCGAAACCTCTGCCCAGCGATGGCCTGGCGACTTGGCCTGGAGCCTCAGAAGACGCCTTGCCTATCCAGCCGGTGCAGTGGGGGTGGAAAGGTCTCCCGGCACGCCGGTAGCTGACAAGCTGGAGGGCTGCCCCTCTTTTTCAGCGTGCGTAAGGACCGCGGTGAGCGGTGGCCGCGAGCCTGCCCTTCCGCCGGCAGGACGCCGGTGCCACCCATCGGCAGCGGACAGGAGGTGGGCGCAAGAATGAGCGACGGTCGGCAGGCGTCGGCATTCCTGAAGCACGAGCGGAATGATCTGATTTCGCAGTTTCGGCGCGCCGCTGTCTCCATCCCGGCCAACATAGCCGAGGGCTTCAAGAAGCGAGGCCAAGCCGACAAGAGCCGCTTCATGAATATAGCCCAGGGGTCGCTGGAGGAATGCCGCTACTACCTGATCCTGGCCAAAGACCTCGAGTACTGCGACTCCGACGCGCTACTGCAACAGATCGACGAAGTAGCCCGCCCGCTGAGCGCCGACACAAGATCTATCCAATCGCGCCACGCCTGACGTCCAGCCGTTTCTTCTTCTGTTGTCTTCCTCCGGTCTCCTACCTCCTGTGTGCGGTCTACTGCCGTTCCCTCCTGTGTGCTGTATTCTGCCTCCTGTCTTCTGCCTTTTGACTCCCCCCCAAACGGCGGGAATAATCAGAGTTAAGGGACTCTGCTACCCTGGAGACCGGCATGCTTCCCCACCGCCCCTTGGCCGCCCCCCGCGCGTTCACTCTGGTCGAGCTGCTGACCGTCATAAGCGTCATCCTGCTGTTGATCGTGATCCTGATGCCCTCGCTCCGCCGGGCCCGCGAGCAGGCCCGATCGGTCGCCTGCCTAGCCAACCTTCGCGAGTTGGGTCACGCGACAACTATTTACACGGATCGAAACCGCGGTGCCCTGCCGGTCAGTCCGGCCGAGAAGATAGCGGCCGGCCAGGGTGACGACGGGCGGATGGTGGCCGTCACCACCACCTGCCACTGGGGTGGCAGGCGCGCTGAGTGGCTCCATCCGGGACCGGGCGACGTGATAGCCCCGGAGGCCGAGAAGCGACCTCTAACCAGCATTCTATATCGCAACGCCGATCTCGATTCGCCCACGCCGGTCTTCCGCTGTCCCTCGGACCGGCCAACTGACTGGTCCAACTCGCTGATCTCGGGCGCCAACATCTACCGCGTCTGCGGCAACAGCTACTACATCAACATGTTCGGCACCTCGCCCTTCCCCAACGCCCCGCGCCAGACCCCCACCGCCGACATAGTCCTGTACATGGAGGCGCCTCTCTACGAGATGCTGAGCAGCGCCGAACAGCGCGACGGCTGGCACCGCCGCTTCGCCACCCACAACGTCCTCTTCCTCGACATGCACGCCGCCACCACCAAGATCGACAGCAGCCAGCGCTCCGGCGACGGCTGGGCAGTAGACGACTTCCAGGCCATGAGCGGGTTCTATCC
>JANQGB010000638.1 GCA_028277545.1 Phycisphaerae bacterium
TTCACCCAGTTGAAGTCCGCACGGCAGCGAAACCACATCCTGTTGTGGCCCGCGTATTCCTGGGCAGCGGTGGCGTAATCAATCCTAAACATCTACTGACAAATGTCTTACGCCACGATCGGCGTTTACCGGCGACCGTGCGTCACCTTAGACTCCTGGGACGCCTGGGGCCTAGTCTAGCATCTAATGAAAGCGCTTGCAATGGCTAGTCTTTCGTGGTAGACTTCCAGGTGAAGTGAGGCGGTTTGAGGTGCATTTTCTGTGGCGCGAGGGGATGCAGGTTGGCGAACTGGCAGCTTGCAGGCCTTCCAGCCGGGAGGATCTACGATATCACGTCAGTAAGCTGTCTCGAAGGAGGATGCGAAATGGAGGCCTTAACCATGAGAAGCTCACGAACAAAGTCGGGAATTGCCGGGCTGGTGGTCGTGCTCGGCCTGGTGGCGGTGGTCCAGGCGTCACCAAGCGTCAACAGTGCCGTCCTGCACACCCGCATTTGGAATGACGATGCGGACTCCGTTCTGACCTGGGGCAACAGCTATCCCAGCCAGATCTTTATCGACGATGCCCAGCTTGACGGTGACGGCGCCGGCGGCGAGTGGGCCAACCGCCACAGTTGGCGGTTCTCGGAGAACGGGTTCACCGATGCGGTGTTCAATAATGGCGACGGCTTTGCCATCTCGTCAGACGTGGTCATCACCGGACCGGCCAATTCCGAGGCGGCTCTCGAGGTCGAGCCCTGGTGGGGTGGCGGTACCGGGGGCGGATTGACGGTCATCACCTGGAACGGCGAGATCGCCGCGTTCGGCGGCAGGCTGCCGTTCTACAGCTTCACGACCTCCCATGGTCTGTCCTACACCAAGGGCGACACGATCGGCCTGGGGATGATCTACACGCCCAACAGCCTGACCGAGCTGGACCCCGCCACGATCGAGTACACGGTGGACTACGACGGCTCGTTCTACACCAGCGGCCCGATCCCCTTTGACGAGGGCAACCCGGCAGAGGGATACGGCTCCTGGGGCATGTTGGACAACACCAAGGTCGGGGCCTACTTCCTGCCCCAGATCGTAGTGGATGATCCGACCAACTGGAGCCGGGTCGAGTTCAACGGCATTAGCTACGTGCCGGAGCCTGCCAGTCTTGCCCTGCTGGTCCTGGGCGGTGTGGCGGCGCTTCGCAGGCGGCGGTAGGCCAGCAACAGGCTGCCCGTAATTGGCGTGAAGGTAACGGTCGGGCACGGTGGTCCGGCGCGGCAGACAGGCTGCAGCCGCCGGTTCCACAGTCCCGGGAAGCTCGGAGGGGCGGTTCGAAAAGGATGTCACCCCAATGAGAACGACAATGTACGCGAAGACCGGGCGACGTGACCGGGCGTTTACGCTGATCGAGTTGTTGGTGGTCGTCTCGATCATCGCCCTGCTGATTTCCATCCTGCTGCCCTCGCTGAAGAAGGCCCGGGCCCAGGCCAAAGACACGGTGTGCCGCACCGATCTCCACCAGCTCGGTCTGGCGATCCAGTACTACGCCAACGAGAACCTGGATCGGATCCCCTGGATCGAGGGCACCGACCTGGGTGCCGGCCCGCGGAACTTCCCCTTCCGCCAGTACCATCAGATCCTGCACTTGCAGCGTTACATGAACGACCTGGACATATTCCACTGCCCGATGGCCAAGGACGCCAAGTCAGTGACCACGCATTCCCAGGGTCAACTGGAGCCGGGCAAGTCGGCACACGTCATCAGCTATTACAAGGTACTGAAGGCTGACTCGCTGTTCATCGAAGCCCGCCCCAAGCTGTTCCCGGGCGTCGACGTGATGGGCCCGGGCGCCTTCGTCGAGGACATCTACACGGAGTACTGGTTCAACGATTGGAACGAGGGGGCCGGCAGCGGCACCATTCCCGGCATCAGCGGCAGCAAGATCACCCGGATTCCGCACCCCAACTACGCGGTCATGATGATGGACGCCGTTCCATGGGAGCCTCGGCACAACGGCGGGCAGATGTTCCTGTTCGTCGATGCCCACGTGGAGTTGATCAAGTCGACCGAATACTACGACCCCAACGGACTGGACGACTACCAGAACGCGCGCGACCGGGACGCGTTCGGGAACCGTCCCTACTGGTGCTGGGGACTGGGAAGGAACGTCGTCGGGGAGTAGCCCCCGTACGCCCGGGATGAAGCTCGGGGACCGGTGGAACGAGGTCCCTGGTGAAGGGAGGAAGCATTCATGGCACTTCGTATGCGTGCGGCGGCACTGGCGGTTGCACTAGGCGTAACCTCCGCGGCCGTGTTGGCCGATCAGAACATGGTGGCCAACGGGAGCATGGAGTCCGGCGGCGGCGGACTGTCGGAAGACCCGCACATTCCGGCTGACTGGATCATGTTCGGCGGCAGCACCGTGGAGCGGTCCGATGAAGCCAACCTGGTCCCCGAAGGCCCGGGGCACGCCCTCAAGGCATTCTCCGGCGAGCCGCAGGTGGGAGCCTACCAGGACGTTCCGGTCGCCCCCGGGGACGTCGTGTTTATCAGTGCCAGTTTATTGACACGGGCCTCCGACAAGCTCAGCGGGGATGCCCTGGCACGCATCGCCCTGGAGTTCTACGACGACGGCGATCAGCAGGTGGGGTTCGACATCACGGCCGTCCTGGACGCGGGCTCCCCGGCCGACACCTGGGTCTTCGGCTCGCTGGGGCCCACCGCCGCGCCCGCCAATACGGCCTACGCCCGCATGACCTGCGTGTGGACCTGGAACGGCGCCGCCACAGGTTCGGCCTTCTGGGATGACTGCGTCCTGACGATCAACGACAGCGCCAACATGCTGGCCAACAGTGACTTCGAGATAGCCGGCGTGGGCGAGCAGAGCCCCTTCGGCATAGACGAGTGGACCGGTTTCAACGACCAGGAGCGTACCGAGGACGCGGCTTGGCACGGGGCGGCCAGCCTGAAGCTGGGCACGGCCGCCAGCTACTCCGGGCTGTTTCAGAACATGGGCGTGCTCGACGCGGGCGATCACATCTACCTGATCGCCCGGGCCATGACGCCCTCGAGCGACCCGATCAACGGTACCACACGGGTGGGCATCAAGCTGGAGTTTCACCCGACCGGAGCGGTTCCGCCGGCGGAAGAGAATCTACCGTTCGACCAGACGGCGCCGCTGGACACCTGGCAGCTCGTGGAGCTCAATACGATTGTGCCGGAGGACATGACCATCGCCCGCGTGGTTTGCCTCTACGCTGGCACACCCGACACGGAAGGTGCGGTTCACTTCGACTCGGTCTCGGCCATCCGGGGCAGCGTGCCGGGGAATCAACTGCTCAACGAGAGTTTCGAGGACGGCAGCGGCGGCTTCCAGGGGCTGGACCACTGGTTCGAGTTCAACACGCCCGGCGTATCCTGGGCCCAGAAGAGCACCTTCGAGATCGTGGCCCTGGAGGGCTGGAGCACCATGAAGGCACGGGGGCAGGCATTCGCGGGCGTCTACCAGGAGATTGAGGTCACTCCGGGCGAGACCCTGGACATCACCGCCCATCTGCACAACCCGTCTGCTGAACCGCTGACCGGCGGCGCGGTGGCGGGTCTCAAGGTGGAGTGGTCGCCGGGCAGTGTCCCGGACGACATCGACATTGGCGGCGCCGACAACACGATCGACGCCGGGGCCGCCCAGGATGTCTGGCACGAGCTGGTCATCGATTACACCATGCCGGCCGGCACCCAGGCCATCGCCCAGTTCACCAACCTGATCGAGAAGGGTACCGCGACGACCGGGACGGTCTACATCGACGCCTGCGAAGCGGTGGTGTTCAACCGGTTTGACGGTGCGGATGCGGACGGGGACGACGACGCGGACCTGAAGGACTACGCGTTCTTCCAGGCCTGCTTCTCAGGATCGGGCGGCACACCGCTGGGCTGGCCTTGCATCGTCTTCGACTCCGATGACGACGAGGACATTGACCTGGCCGACTTCACGGCTTTCGAGAACGGGATCACCGGACCGGTGCAGTAAGCTCACCGCGTCGCGAGCACGTAGGAAACACAAGGGCTTCGTCTTCGGATCGGCCGCGGGCGAAGCCCGCTTGCGTTGCCGGCGGCGCCTCGGCCGGGCTGCCGCGTCGCCGACGATGCTCAGCCTCTGGCACGAGCGGCGCGCGACCACAGGAGCAGCCCCGCGCCGACGATCAGCAGCACGCACGTGGCGGAATCCGGAACGACCGGCCAGCGTAAAGTGCCGGCGTCGGTCACCAGTTCGCTGCCCGGTCGGCCTTCGCCGCCAGCATGCGGAAGAGTGGCTCCGCGCAGGCCGGCAGCAGGAGCGGGCGAAGTTGCTGCTATGGCAAGGTGATTTTCGGCGATAGGGTAGGACGAGTCGGCCGGTGAGTTGCCGCGCGAGACTGTCGCCGGCGCTGTGTCACTGCCTGTCGGGGCGCTTATCCCGGCATATTCGCGCGGCACCGCCAGGGCAGTGGCCCCGGCGCCGAGCACCACGACGGCAACGACCCATGTGGCCGGCGCCCGTGTCACCGCGGCCGGTGTGCGTGTTGTATTGCCTGACATCGCTGCTCTCCCTCCAGAAAGCACACAAGCCACCAGCCACCCGCCGTCTCGGGCCTGGCCTGCACTGCAAGGGTACGATATCGCCGACAGCGCTGCCTCCCGCAGACTCCTCTGCAACGCGGTTACCGGACCGCAACGGCGGCCTGATACATTGAGTTACCCCCTTCCGTGGGCTCGCCTCGCTTGGATATCGTATTGTTTGCGCGCAGAGACGGGGATAGCCCAGGCGGCCGCTGGCCGCGCAACGTGCTTGGGAAGAGACGCTAACCATGTCCGATGCCACCGCATACCTCGATGCAGCGACACACCACACGCTCGGCGCCATTGCTGACGCGGGTTTCGTAGTCCTGCTCCGCCAGGCGGGCAGCCTGTTCATCGCCGTCGCTACCGACGCCAGCAACAAGCACTGGACAACGGTCTCACCCGACCCCTGCCTGGCGGTCTGCCAACTCGCGGATTTGCTGGACCTTGATCAGGGCGAATAGCCGGTGAGCATCGCCGCGGGGACTCGCTACCATCCGATAACGCCTGCTGCCAGCCGGGACCGCATAAAAAAACGTCTGCCGCCTCCAGACGTGTCGCCGTACACGACACAGCGTGGCACGCGCTCCGCGGCAGGACGCCGCAAGGCCAGGGCAAGGCATCCGGCGTCCATAGAACAGCTCTTATCGGCCCGGGGTCCGATTTGTCTCTGGCCCCGATAACAAACTGCACTCCGGGTACCATTCATACAAAGCGCCGGCCGCCCGATAAGCGAGAGCAGGTCACAAGTTATACGTCCGAAATTGGAGTCCGGCGTCCATTTGGCCGAATACCCGGTAGACCCGAAAACAACTTACGGCGATGGAGTCGCCACGACAGCCGGACGGAGTAGTCACCATGGACCATACTGACGGATTCAGCGTCAAGGCCATTCTGGGCGGCACACTGGTGGATATTGTGGCCACGGTGGTCCTCTCCTTCCTGTCGGGCTTTGCGATTCGCTCCGTGCTCTCCTGGAGCGTACCCCCGGCCGAACTGGCCGCCGCCATGGAAGCCAAGCTGGCCTTCATCGCTCAGGACGCTGCGTGGTTGCTGTGCTTCCTGCTACTGGGTGTGATCGTTACGGCCGCTGCGGGGTTCACGGCCGGGCGCCTGGCTGGAACGGCACACCTGCGGAACGGAGTCGCGGTTGGAGCCGTATTGCTCGTTATCGGGCTGGCGCTGTGGGTGCTGGCGCCGGAGATCATAGCCCACGGCAATCAACCCACCTGGATGGTGGCAACCGGTTTTGTACTCACTGTGCCTGCCGCCGCCCTGGGAGGACTCTTGTCCAGCACTTCGCTGGCCTGGCCTTGGACTCGCAAGCCTGCCGCCTGAGCAGAATCACACCGCTAGTACGTCCCTTTCTGAACCGCAGGCATCAGCCTGTGCGGGCGTCCGCGCGAACTGCGTTCGCCGCTCGTATGGTTTCGTGATCGATGGCGTTCTCTGTTCGGGCGCGTCCGCGCGAACTGACGTTCGCGGCTCGTATGGTTTCGTGATTGGTGGCGTTCTTTGTTCGGGTACGTCCGCGCGAACTAAAGTTCGCGGCTCGTTTTACTGGTGGGGCGCCGCAGGTACGCTGGGCGCTACTGCGACGCGGAACGATCGTTGTAGTCCTCCGGCGTGTCGATGTCGCGGCAGACGGCAGGAGTCTCGAACTCGACGGCGTGTACAGCCTCCGCATGGCGGTGCAGCAAGGCGGCCAGGCCGCCCTCCTGGATGCTCTCCAGTTCGGGCGTCATCGACAAGGGCACGATTACCGGGTGCCCATGCTTCTGCTGGTGGCTGGCCACCACGATCTGGCCGGAATTCTCGATGAACACGCGATAGCACAGTGACGTGGTGGCGACGTCAATCTCAGGCATGTCGCCCGGACAGACCAGGATGCCGGCCTCGGCCGGCGGCGCGAACGCCTTGCGAACGACATCCAGTCCCAGGCGAATAGAGTCCAGCATCTGGCTCTCGGCGTCATCGTTGAGAACCGTCAGAAAACGCGGATCGTCGCTCAGATCGAGTTCGTCGGCCACCTGACTATTGGTCACCACTGCCAGACCGCTTATCGGGGCGCCGAGCACGGAGTTGATCACCGTCTCAAGTATCGTGCGATCGCCGAACGGCAGGAGTTGCTTGGCCTGGCCCATGCGCCGCGACACGCCGGCTGCGGGAATAATGCCGAACACTTGTTCCGAGCCGGCAGGTTCGTCAGGTCTGTTCATCGCACTGTTCCCTGGCAACGGCCAGCGGCCCTTCGACGATCTTCTGCTTGTTCTCACGCCGCACCGCCACCAGCTCCGCCGCGATGCTAACCGCTATCTCGGGAACGGTCACCGCGTTGATGGCCACCCCGATCGGCGAGTGCACTCCTTTCAGGAGTTCCGGCTCCACGCCGGCCTCGGTGAGGTCGTCGAAGATCAGCTTGATCTTCCGCCTGCTGCCGATCATGCCGACGTACCTGGCCGGCGAGCCGACCACGGCGGAAAGCGCCTGCTCATCATGGTTGTGCCCGCGGGTGACGATCACCACGTAAGTCGACTGGTCGATGGGGTAATCTCTTAACGTTTGTTCGATGTCTGCCGCAATGGGCTTGATCGGCGGCGGCAGACGCTCAGCGTTGGCGAAGTCGGCCCGGTCGTCAACGACCACCACCCGGAACTCCAGATCGACCGCCATCTTCGCCAGGGCAGCGCCCACGTGCCCCGCACCGGCGATAAGCAGCGTCGGCTCCGCCTCGATGTGCACCCGGTATTTGACGATCTGCGCCTGGTGCTCGACTTGCAGGGCAACGGTTGCGTCGTCGCCCGCCCCCATCGCCCGCGCCGCTTCGCGAAACGGCGCCGCCCCGTCGGGGGGCAGAATGGGCAGTACGGCGATGTCCATGCCTCCGCCGCAAATCAGCCCGTCGTCCCAGCCAAAGTCGTGATCCAGTTGAAAAGTCAGCAGGCCCGACCGCCCCGCCCGCAGCAACTCGAAGGCCCGCCTGCATACCTCGGCCTCGACACACCCGCCGCCGAGCGTGCCGGTGCTCTTCATGGTCTCGTCCAGCAGCAGCAGCGCCCCGGGCGACTGCGGCGTGGAGCCACGTGTCTTGACGACCGCGCACAGCGCCACGCGGCGGCCGGCGTCCACCTCCGAGACAAGGCGCTCGAATAATGGCTGATGCAGAATCACGAGTACCCCCGGCTGGCTGGCAGTCCGTCTGCCTGACGTCGGACAGCGGAAGATCGGGCCGGCACGAGTATGAGGCCCGGGGCCGCCGGTCCAGTGATGTGGCGCTGGTCCTCACCGATCGCCAGGCTGCCAGCCGGCGCCCCAATCGTAGCGGCCCCCCATAGTGCTTTCCAGCGCCGGCAGACCCTCAGCTTGCACGGTGGGCACCAAGGCTGCATGCTTATGAGGCAGGACGACAAGGAGATTCCGACCATGGGCAAGATGTCCGGACCACCGCTGAAGATCGAGAGGATTGACGACAGCCGCTGGCGCATTCCCAAGGGGCAGAGACCTGACATGCGCGTCGACGGCGTGGTCTACGCCGACGACGTGTTGATCGAGCAGATTCGCAACGACCAGTCACTGACGCAGGTGGCCAACGTGGCCACTCTGCCCGGCGTAGTGGGCAACAGCCTGGCCATGCCGGACATCCACTTCGGCTACGGCTTTTGCATTGGCGGAGTAGCGGCCACCGACCCTGCCGAGGGTGGAGTAATCAGCCCCGGCGGCGTGGGCTACGACATCAACTGCGGCGTGCGGCTGTTGCGCAGCGACCTGGGCGAGAATGACGTAAAGCCCGTCATCAAGGAACTGGTCGACGAGTTGTTCAAGACGGTCCCCTGCGGTGTAGGCCAGGCCGGCAAGGTCAAGTTCGACCGCCGCGAGATGAAGCAACTCATGGCCGGCGGCGCAAAATACGTCGTCGACAAGGGATTCGGCTGGGACGCCGACGTCGACGCCACCGAGAGCAACGGCCGGCTCGATGACGCCAATCCGGACTACGTCTCCGACAAGGCCCTGCAGCGCGGCAACAACCAGTGCGGCACGCTGGGCTCGGGCAACCACTTTTGCGAGGTGCAGGTGGTCGATCGGGTCTTCGATGACCGGGCGGCGGGCGTGCTAGGGCTGGAAGAGGGCCGCGTCGCCGTGTGCATCCACTCCGGCTCGCGCGGACTGGGGCACCAGGTCTGCGAAGACGCTATCCGCCAGCTCCGCAACGTGCCGGACAAGCTGAATATCAAGCTGCCCGACCGCCAACTGGTATGCGCCCCGGTACACTCCAAAGAGGGGCAGCACTACCTGGGGGCCATGCGCTCCGCGGCCAACTTCGCCTGGTGCAACCGCCAGATCCTGACCCACCTGGCCCGCAAGGCCTTCGCCGCCGTCTTCGACCGGCCGGCCGAGCGTCTGGGCATGGCACTAATCTACGACGTGGCCCACAACATCGCCAAGATCGAGCCTTACGAGGTGGAAGGTCGACCGCGCCAGCTCTGCGTACACCGCAAAGGCGCCACCCGCGCCTTTCCGCCGGAGCACCCCGAAGTCCCGCAGCGTTACCGCAAGATCGGCCAGCCGGTGCTTATTCCCGGCGACATGGGCCGCTGCAGCTACGTGCTGGTCGGCCAGCCCCGATCCATGACCGATACCTTCGGCAGCGCCTGCCACGGCGCGGGCCGCCAGATGTCACGCACCGCCGCCATCAAGAGCGCCCGGGGCAGGTCCATTCACAAAGAGCTACTCTCCCGCGGAGTCTACGCCCGGGCCAGGGGCCGCCACGGCCTCGAGGAGGAGCAGCCCGACGCCTACAAGGACGTCAACAACGTGGTGGACGTAGTAGACAAGGCCGGTATAGCCAAAAAGGTCTGCCGCCTGCGACCCATCGGCGTGATCAAGGGATGAGTTCGAGGGATCCAACAGCGCCCGACCGCGTGGCCGGCCACAAGCAACGCTCACCTCAAGCAGAACCCGAGTGCGTACGGTGCGGGTATAACCTCCGAGGCTGCCAACAAAGCTCTTGCTGCCCCGAGTGTGGCCTCGAGCGACATCTCTGTGACTCTTGCGGAGCCAGAATCACGGCGACCACAAAGCCGGGCAACTGCCAGCAGTGCGACTGCCCGACCCGCCTGTCAGAACAGCAGCTATTGCTGGCCCTGCTCCTGCCTTGGCGCGCGGGCGCCAGCGGGGTGTGGCTCACTCCACCTCGTCCATTGCCCCGAAGACTTCGGCTAACACTGCTGCTGCTGGGGCTGTCGAGCCTAGGGCTCGGACTCGCCGCGAGCCTCGTCTCCACGGCCTGTTCGTGGCACCAGATCGGAGTTTCGCCGTCTAAGAAATGCCTCTGGTCATGGCGCGCTGATATGACAGTTGCCCACTGGGCGGAGTTTCTACCGCGGGACGAGCGCTACGGTGACCTGGCCAGATCATCTCTGTATGGGATGGCGGGCCCAGCCCTGCGCCCGGAAGAGCGTCCACCGGCCGATCCCAACATCCAGGTCGTCACGCATCACCGGCGCATCGGATTGCGTCGTGTCTATGCGCGTGATCTCCTCCGGCTCTGGTGGGCAGTGTGTTCGTCGCCAATCGCGTTCGTCATAGTTGTTACATTTATCCCTTCGGTTGGGTTATGGCTCGCCACTATGCCGGGCGCGCGCACGCAGTACTTGAGATTTGGCATGTGCCGCGCGCGCTGGCTGGTATTGATGGGAACATTTTGCCAAGGACTGTGGATCGCGGGCGTAAGTGTGTATGACATGTTGACACCGCTGACGCACCTGCCTTTCCTCGGCCTACGGACGCTGGGCGTGGATATGTTCATGCCTATCGCAGTGGGCCAAGCGATGTTGTTGAGAGCGTTATTCTTCGACCGAGAAGCACGGTTGTTCCACCGGCGGTGGGTCGCCGTCTGCTGGCTCGCCGGCGGGGTAGCGCTGACGATTACGCTGATGATGCTCGTTGGGCGATTCGCCGAGCGGGTCGTGTGAGCGGCGTGGCGTAACCAAATCTTGAGCCGCTACTCACGGCCACACGCGTGGTCACCAGAGACACGATACGACACCGATGCGTGTCCGGCGCTCCGCTTGGCGCACGCGTCGAAAACCTCTAATAGGTCGTACGCCGGCCAGCGGGCGCGCAGACTCCGCTTAGGCGCGCCAGGCCCGGCGGTCACGCCGGGTTGAGGACAGGTCGTGCAAATCCTGCGACCCCGGTTCAGCGGGGTCCTCGATGGAGGTCTTCAGAAACGGAACGAGGGGTGATTGCGACTCTGGACCCGGCTCGAATTGCTGAAGGTTAAACCAGAATTTCGAGAAGCCCGCTGGAACCGGGCTGAGAGATAGCCGTCGGTCTTCAACACCCGGCATAAAATGCCGGGCCTAGCGCAAACGGCGAGAGACGCAAGCTTGAATACTGCTGAATCGCCGCCGTGGATTCACGGTCTCCGGCGGTGCCACACGGGCAAACAGGCGCCGCTCCGGCATTCCTCCACTATCCGCCGGCGAACGTCGGACGTCCGCCCCGCCCGACCGCCGATCGGAGCCCGATTTTCTTCAGTCGCGCTTGACGCCTCCGCAAACGCTGTCTAGAAGACCTTGACTATAGGCCCCACTGCC
>JANQGB010000200.1 GCA_028277545.1 Phycisphaerae bacterium
TTCATCTCCATCTTTTCGGGTAGATCGACGATCACGCTGGGGTCGTCCTTGCGGCGCCGCAGCACGAACGGCCGGATCAGGCGGCGGAGGCGCTCCGCCCGGTCGGCCTCGTGGTGCTTCTCGATGGGCACCGCGAACTCCCGGCGGAACTCAGTGGCGTTGCCCAGCAGCCCGGGATTCAGAAACTCCATGATCGACCACAGCTCGCTGAGGTGGTTTTCGAGCGGCGTGCCGGTCAGCCCCAGGCGGCGTCGACAGCGAAGCTGGCGAATGGCAGCGGTCTGCTTGGCCGACGGGTTTTTGATGTTCTGGGCTTCGTCGAGTGCCACCCGGTACCAGTGGACTCGCGCCAAGTGATCCAGGTCCCGATAGGCCAGAGCGTACGTGCTGATGACCACGTCGTGGCGGGCGACCTCGTCCACGAAGGTTTCTCCGGAGAGGCGTTGCGTTCCATGGTGGATCATGGCCCGCAGATTGGGGGAGAAGCGCTGCAACTCGCGGCGCCAGTTGCCCACCAGAGACATGGGGACGATCAGCAGGGTTGGTCCAGGACTGGCGCCGTTCTGCCGCTCGTGCAACAAGAGGGCAATCAACTGTATGGTCTTACCCAGTCCCATGTCGTCGGCCAGGCATCCGCCCAGGCCGTAGCGATCCAGGAAGGCGATCCAGGACAGCCCCTTGAGCTGGTAAGGGCGCAGGGCGCCGTTGAAGCGCTCCGGCTGGGTGAGGTCGGTTATGGTCTGATCGTCGGTTCCGACGCTGTTGAGGGCGGCGCGTATCCAGCCTGTGGCATCCAGTCCAATCACCGGCAGGCCGGTCTGGCCGGTGTCACCGACCGACAGGCGCAAGGCCTCGAATACCGAGACCTGGCCTTGCGGCTGCTGGCCGAGGAAGCGTGTTGCCAGGCGCATCGCTTCGGCGGGGGCTTCTATCCAGCGGCCCCGCAGCCTGACCAGCGATCGGCCCCGCTCGCAGATGCTGCGGAACTCGCGATCTGAGAGCAGTTCGTCGCCCACGGCCACCTGCCACTTGTAGTCAACCAGCGCGTCCAGACCGAGGTTGGGGGCATGCCCGGCCGGCGAAGCTGCCGGCTCGATCTGCAGCCGCAGGCCCAGGCGTTGCTCGGGGCGAGTCCACCAATCGGGAAGCGTAACACCGAATCCGTTGAGTTCGAGTAGCGGCGCGGCCTCGCGCAGGAAGGTATAGGCCCAGTCTCCGTCCAATGTGAAGCTGGAGGGTTCGGCATCGTCGAGCAGGTCGGCCAGCGGCTCGAACAAATGCGAGGCCTTGCGTAAGTCGGCCTCCAACTGTTCGGCCAACAGCTCGTATTGGCGCCGCAGCAGCGCCAAGCCACGGCGGCGCGCCGTCCAGATGCGACTCGCGTCCAGCGTCACGGCGGAGTCGTCGGTGGCCTGCATGTGGATCGTGACAGTCCACTCTTCCTCGTCCGCCTCGTATAGTGGCGAACTCGGAGGTTCCAACCGGAAACAGGTTCTGAAGTGGGCGTGACCGGCTGTGTCCTCCAACTGGCCGACCCAGAGACGCACCTGCCGGGCCAGCTCTGCCCGCTTCTCGTACGGCCCGCAGACAGACGGATCCTGGCCGACCAAGGCGCGAAGCCAGTTAACCTCGAACGGATCACCGGCGTCTTCGCCCTGCTGGAGAGACTGCACCAGCGGATCGCCGGCCAGGCTCAGGCGTATCATCGAGTCGGTGGTGGCATGGAGGAAGTCCTCCACGATGGCCGCACTCTGGGGGCTGTCATGACCTGTCTCGGCGCAGCGGCATACCGGGGGCATGGCCGAGATCAGGGCAGCCAGCCGGCGGGTGTGATCCTGCTCGTTTAGCAACGCCCTCCACTGCGCCAAGTGACGGCCGTCCGACAGCTCGATTACGTCAGGAACGAATCTCTCGGCGGCCAGTAATTCGACCACGATGCGGGCCAGTCTCGCCCAGTACTGTAACGAAGAGCCGATGGCGACTTGGTCGGCAAGCTGGGCCGGCAGCGAGGTCAACAGGTCGATCGCATCAGCCGGCGCAAACCGCAGGCAGGGCACCGCCCACGAGCGCAGCTCGGGCTGCGAAGACGGCGCCGCCGGTGTCAAGCTGTCTGCAATGTGCGGTGAGAGGCACGGCTCGTCATCCGTGGACGGGAGACGGAGCGTGACCGTCGCATCCGCAGCGCCGGCGGCCAGCAGGCCTTCCCACCGATCACCCACCAACTGGCGTAACGCGTCAGCGGGCAGAGCCAGTGGGTGCAGCGCGCGGACCTGTATATCCGCCGGCAGTCCCGTCGCGGCGGGTGTGGGCGATTCGGCCAGGGCAGCGCGGGATTCCCCCCACAGGCACAGTGACGAGGTTGTCCACAAGCCGTGCAGCGCGATCATCGACACCCACCGATCCGGTTCACCCCGATCCACGCCGGCCAATCCTGGTCTGGCCTGTCTGCTTCCCGGAACGGGGAAACCATCCACTATACCCCAGTCTTGTGCCGCGCGAATGCGGCAGGCTCGCGGATTTCCGGTCCAGGCTTCCCGAGGCGGATCATGCGGCTGCTCCTGGTGCTGAGGCTGCTGAGCGGGAGGGAACGGAGAGTTGGCCTACCGGGCGCCTGGCGGGAGGGCATCGGCCAGCCAGGGGTAGCTTGCTGCCGCTGCCAGCGGGTCTTCGCAGAAGATGGGGACGGCTCCGTGCTCCTTGAGGTCGAGCCCAATCTCGTGATATCCATCGGTGACCGGCCGGCAGAACGCCGCTACGCCCGCCAGGTGTGTCGGACTCGAGTCGGGCAGCTCAACCACCACTTCGATGGGGTGTCCTACCTCCACCTGCGCCCTGGCCACCACCGCCAAGCCTCGGAAGGAGATGTTTCGGGTGGCGCCTGGCACGGTTGCCAGCACTCCGCCGGACGGAAAACAGGCCACCGTGCAATCAACTCGAAAGGGCCGCCGTTCGCGCAGGCGCCGGTCGGACGCCTGCGGCTGGTTGGGGTCGGAGGCATCCAGGCTCTCGATCAGACCGCGGATGCTCTGTTCGACCTGTTCCGGTGATTCGAGCATGCAATCCACCTTCTTGACGGCCGGCAGGGTGCCTGGGCCGCACGGCCAGCATCCCGGGCGCTTCGGTAGTAATATCGTCCAACAGCGCGGCGACCTTGGGGCCGCAATCCCGGGCGTCCGAGCGCTGGCGGTGTGTCCGCCGCTGCCCCCTGGACCGGGCCGGCTGGCTTCCGTAAGATTCGTTCCAGACAACGTTTGCAGGAGTTCGTCCATGATGACCATCGATAGCTCGACCACGGTCCGGGAACTGGTTACCGCCTTCCCGGCCACGTTCGACGTGTTGCTTCGTCACGGCATGTGCCCCGATTGCCAGGCCGATCCTCCACCTGTACGGCTGGGGCATTTCGCGGAGAAACACTGCAACGGGGACGTCAGCGGCCTGCTGGCAGAGTTGAAGGGCGCTGCCGGCCCCGCCATCCAGATCAGGCCCGACTAGGGTAACGTCGGAGGCTGAAATCGATCAGACACCGCGAGCGGGCGGGCGCG
>JANQGB010000203.1 GCA_028277545.1 Phycisphaerae bacterium
CACAGTCGAGAACTTCCTGGATCTCGCTCGCTCAGGGTTCTACGACAATCTCGCCCTCCACCGCATAGTCCCGGGGTATTTCGTACAAGGCGGCTGCCCCAATGGTGACGGCACGGGAATCCGGCCCGACGGGGTTCGGCTGGCGGCTGAACTCTCGGACAGGCCTGTGGATCGCGGGGCGGTCTGTATGGCCAGGCTGGAGAGCGACCTCGACTCGGCCAGTTGCCAATTCCTCATCTGCAACACTCGGGTGCCTCAGTGGGATGGGCGTTACAGCGTGTTCGGCCAGTTGGTGGGTGAAGAGTCGTACGCCACGTTGGACAAGCTGATGGCCACGCCGGTAGCGGCCAACGGGTCGCCCAAGCCCAAGCTCTATACGCGGGCGATCCGTGTTGTCGATGCACCCTCCACGCCGCCGCCGCGCACACCGCTGGGCCCCTCCGAGTCCGAGTAGTCACTGCTGACCCAGTCGCTCCAGCGCCCGGCGTGCGTCTGCGTCCTTGGGGTTGAGCTCCAACGCGCGGCGATAGTGGGTGACGGCCTCTGCGGTTCTGCCGAGCCGCTCGAGCACTAGTGCCAGTTGATAGTCAACCTCCATCAACCCAGGAGCCAGGCGTAACGCCTCCCGGAACTGCAGGGCGGCGTCTGCCAGTCGCTGCTGCCTGACATAGGCCAGTCCCAGGTTGTTGCGAGCCTCGGGCGATCCCGGTGCGCCCTCGACTGCCCGCTCGAAGCAGGCCGTGGCGGCGGGGATCTGCTCCTGCCGGGCGAAGGCCACCCCCAGGTTGGTCCAGGCCATGGCGTTCAACTCCGACTCGGGGTTGACCGTGATGTTGGCCAGGAGCGCCACGGGAGCGACTACCGCCAACGCGGCCAGGAACAGCCGGCGGGCCGGCGGCCTGGAGAAGGTATTGCTGCGCAGGTGGGTGATAGTGTCCGCGATAGTCACTCCGGCGAAGATCACGGTGATCGGTACCAGGGGATAGCGATAGCGGGCGAACACGAAGAACGCAGCGACTGCCAAGCTGGTTACCAACCACATGGCATACAGCACCCACAGCTCGCGCCGGCGCGGCCAGGTCAGCACCACGCCACCGGCCGCCAGTGGCAGCAATACGCCGAAATGCAGCAGGCGCGACAGCGTCCCCAGCAGCCAGGACCACTCCGCATAGACGTAGTAACTCTCCGAGTCAGGGATCTCGTAGGCGTTCAATACCAGCAGAGTCTTGGTGCCCATCAGCCTCAGCCAGTCGATCGGCCGGCTGCTGATGTACTGCCAGGCACGCGTCATCCAGTAGTCGGACATTTCGCCCGGAGACAAGCGTCGCCCGACGGCTTCTTCAGCCAGCCGGGTGGCGTCATTCCGCTCGAACTCCGGCGTTTCGTGCCCCTTGACCAGTGGGCGGTAGCGACCGGTCGCTTCGGCGTTGTTCCCGATGTAGAAGTTAGGCCCCATCTGCACGGTGGTCAGTGAGAACCCTCCGCCGAGGTCCATGTTACGCAACGCTACGGGGGTCAACACGAGGGCAGCGCCTGCCAGGAGCAGGGCGGTCCGGCGGGCGCGCATTACCGGTGCAACGCGAACTGGCTTTCCGTCGGTTAGTGGCCGGACGGCCCAGGCCCAGACGACAAGCACCGGCACCAGCGCCAGAGCGTTCTCGCGGGTCAGACAGAACAGCCCGGAGACCAATCCCACGGCCAGCAACTTGGCCCAGTGTTCCCGCCGGTAAGTCCAGGCCATGAGCATCAGCAGAGTGGCCGCCAGGAACTGGCCCAGCGATGTCTTCTGAATCAGGCCATCAAAGAATATGGCCGGCGGGTACAGGGCCAGGATCCCGCCGGCCCAGAGCCCCGCTCGCCGTGAGAAGAACCACCCGCCGGCCAGGGCGATAAGTCCGCAGGAGGCGGCGCCGAGGACAGCCTGGACCAATCGCGCGGCGTACGGACTCTCACCACCCAGGACCTTGACCACCGCCAGGAAGTAGGGATACAGCGGTGCCTGGTAGAACGCCGTATCACCCCACCAGTTGCCCGCGGCGATGGATCGTGCCCAGTCATCGTACCCCTTGGCGTCCGAGATCAGTTCGTGGAAGAAGGGGATCCCCACGATCTGGTGGAGGTAGAGCAGACGGATTACAAGGGCGGCGATCACAATGCCTGCCGGCACGGCGGCTATTCGCCAGGCGCTGCCTCCTGGTGGCGACTCGAGGCGGGGGGGCGGTGATGCGGTCCGGTCGGCGCGGTTCATGTGGCCATGATACAGCACCACGCCGTATTGCTCACGGCGCAGTGTCGCTGGCCCCGCAGGCCACTTCGCCTGGCATGTCGGTCCATGTTTTTTCGCCGGAATCATTGAAAGCATTCCGTCGCTCGCGGGTCTACTATGGGTGGTTATGGCAGACGGCGTTCCCACGGTGATGGCTGCGGAGTCTCACCAGGCCTCCGAGACGGAGCGTCTGCTGGCCGACCGTGTGGCTTCCGGGGACGCCGCGGCCTTCGCCAGGCTGGTGGACGCACATCGCGACCGGGTGACTCGCCTGGCGTATCGCCTGATCGGGTGGGGCGACGACGCCGAGGACGTCGTGCAGGACGTCTTCCTGTCGGCCCTGAAGCACATCGGGCGATTTCGCGGCTCGTGTGGCCTGTCCGCCTGGCTGACCACTATCACGGTCAACACCTGCCGCAGCCGGTGGCGCCGCCGGCTGGTGCGGACGCGGTTCTTCGAGACTCGGCGATCACCGAGCGAAGTGCAGCCGCATGGCACGCCGGATACGGCCTTCATGGACCGGGAGACGTTCGCCGGCGTCCGTGAGGCGGTGAAATCCCTGCCCGCCCGTGATCGTGAGGTTATCGTGCTCCGCTACCTGGAGGAGATGTCTCCTGCCGAGGTGGGGCAGGTGCTGGGGCTTTCCACGAGTGCCGTGGCGGTTCGGCTGAGCCGGGCGAAGAAGCGGCTCAAACGCCAGCTTGGCGATCTGGCCAAGGAGTGACGAAGTGTCGCAGGACCCGTTACAGGATCTACTGAGGTTGGCCGACCAGGCGGCCGGTCCACCGCCCGAAGGGGAGTCGGGCCTGGCCGGGCGCGTGCTGGCTACCCGGCGGCGCCAGCGACGAGTGAGGACCATTGGCGGCACGCTGGCGGCGCTCGTGGTGACGGTGGGCGTGGCCGCCATGCTCGGCAGGAGTGACCAGGAGCCCCTGAATGTCGAAGGCGGGCCGTCCCCGGCAGCGGTCGACAATCAGTCCGAGGTCGAGCGTCTTCGGGCGGAGGTCGAGGTCCTGCGGTCCCGGGCCGATCGGGCCATGGCCCTGGCCAGACGGCTGGTCGAGATGCGCGAGGGGCGCGTGCGCCTGGCCGCCTTGAAAGAGAAGATTCCTGCCCGCAACCCGCTGGAGCATGCCAGGCGGGAAGTGGATCGTGCGGCCATGATCATCGTGCTTCAGGCCGACCGGATGTATCACCAGTGCGGGCTCACCGAACCCGCCCTGGAGTCTTATCACCAGGTGATTGAACTGTTTCCCGACCGGCCGGCCGCTAACATCGCTCGCGCCAGGCTGGACCAACTGCAAACCCAGAGAGGAGATTCGCTATGAGGTCCGTTGTTCGTTCAACCGTCGTGATGCTGGGTCTGTCGGCCGTCCTGGGCTCCGTTGCAGTATCAGGTCAACCGGCACAGAAGGGCAAATATTCAGGCACTTACGAGGCCAACTGCTTCGTCAAAGTGACCTGGGACGCGCACGTCCTGCCCCTGGAGCCGTACACCGTGGAGGAACTTGTTCACAGCTCCGGCGTGGCGGGCGACGCGGTCTGGTCAGTGTTCGGCAAACGCTTCTACGATTTCAGGCAAGGCGTGGATGAGGGTGGCATCTGGATCGGTTTCGAGTCTGCGGGCTCCGACATGCCCGATGGCACGATGTTGGCCAAGCTGATGGTCGAGCTCTCGCCGGACGAAGAGGAAGATCTCCAGCCGGCGGCTAAGGAGCTGGTGACCGCCATCTGTGCGCGCTTGCGCGACGTCCTCAGCGACGCCCACCAGCAGGAACTTCAACGCATGCACCAGCAACTTGATCTATCTGCGTTGGAGCTGCAACGTGCCGACGCGGTCCTGATCGAGTTGCAGGAGCTGCGAGCGGCCCTTTGCCGGCGGGCGGGGCGGAGCGATCTCAGCCGGGAGGAGATCGTAGAAGAGATGCAGGATCTGCGGAACGGCGGCGTGGAGCTCGAAATGGACCTGGCGGCTCAGCAGGCCCGCCTGGAGGCGCTCAAGAAGCACATCGCCGCCATCGGCCAGGAACTGGAGCAGCGCACACAGCACGATCCGGTGCTCACCGAACTGGAGAAGATCGTGGCCTTGCGCGGCCAGGAAGTTCAGCGGATGAAGTCATTGGTTGATGCTGCCGTGGCCTCCGATAACGAGGTCAGGGCGGTCGAAGAGGATCTGGCCATGGCCAAGGTGGAACTGGCCCGGTATCAGATGGAGGCCGCTGAGCGTGTCGGGGCCGGGCGGCTGAGCCACCTCAATGAGGAACTCAGCATGCTCTCCATCGAAGCGGTCGAAGCAGAGGCACGTCACCGGTTCGTCGCCGAACGGCTGAAGACGTTCGAGGCGGGGGGGCTGCTCGAACTGGCCGATCGCTATGAGCGCGAGGTGGACGTTCGCCTGCCGCTGGCGGTCGTGGCGGGGGAGCGGGCC
>JANQGB010000262.1 GCA_028277545.1 Phycisphaerae bacterium
CGTCGACGAACTGGCGCAGGCCATCGGACTCTCACGCCGTCAGTTGGCGCGTGTGGCCAAACGCGCCTGGGGGGTGTCTCCGCATGCCTTCATCGCCCACCAGCGGCTTCTCCGGGCCCAGGAACTCCTGACCGACCCCGAGGAAACCATCACCAATATCGCCAGCCGCCTTGATTTTCCTGACGTCTTCGCGTTTTCGCGCTGGTTCGCCCGCACGTCTGGGCAAAGCCCAACCAGCTACCGGAAAGCCCAGGACCTTCTCTGAGCGGAACGTCCACGGGCAGACACGCCACTTCCCGGCTCCCGGAGGGACAAGAAGGCGGGGCCTCGGCGGGGCGACTAGACCAATCGGCGGGGTTGATTTGTCTTGGTGTCTTGGTGACTCGGTGGGGAGAGGGGACGGTCGGAGATCGACGCTTCCTCACCAGGACACCAAGACACCAAATCACCAAGACCTCTCCCCAGTCGCAGCGGCGTTGCCCGTCCGTGTGTTGTCCGGAAAACACGCAGGTGGACGTCGAAACGAGCGTTTTCCAGACATTCGTGCCGCTGGCTTCCACCGATATCCTGTCGAGAGACACATCCAACCAGTCCGTTATTGGCATACTGTTTGTCCCAAAATGCCAAAGACGGATCCTGAGCCACGTGGTAGAATCATCCAGAGAGATGCCAGATGACGATCATAAACAAGGCGCATCTCGCCAACTGAAACGGGAGACAGCAGATGACAGCAGACGTTGAGTTCACGGTCTTCACCAAGCCGTGGAAGATGGCGTTGCCTGAACTGGGCGCATTCGTGAAAGAGATGGGGTTTGATGGCGTGGAGCTTCCGGTGCGGCCGGGATACCAGGTAGAGCCGGAAAGCGTGGAGAAGGACCTTCCGAAAGCGGCCCGGATACTGGGCGAATGCGGCGTGAAGATCGGGACAGTGGCAGGCCCGACCGACGAACCAACGATTGCTGCCTGTGCGGCGGCCGGGGTGCCGATCATTCGCATCTGCGAGCACATCGATCTTGAGATCGGCTACATGGCCACCGAAGCCAAACTCCAAGAGAAATACGACGCGCTCGTTCCGACGCTGGACCGCTACGGTGTCGCCCTCGGGATCCAGAACCATTGCGGCTTCGACGTCTGCAACGCCATGGGAATCCGCCATCTCATCGAGAAGTACGACCCGAAGCACGTCTGTGCCGTCCTCGACCAGGCGCACTGCGGTCTCGACGGCGAACCCCCGGAGCTGGCCGTTGACATTGTCTGGTCGTATCTGCGCGTGGTGAACATGAAAAGTGCCTACTGGCTTCGCAAGAACGGTCCGGAAGCGGACTGCGCAGCCTGGAGACACTACTGGACGACCGGACGTCAGGGCATGGCAGAATGGCCGCGGCTGGTTGCGGAACTGAAGAAGCGCGGATACTCCGGAACTGTCTGCTTGACAGCCGAATACAGTGACCACGATGCCGTCGATCGGCTGATTCGAGAAGACATCGCGTTCGCGAAGGAGTTGTTCGAGGATCAGAGCGAATAGCAGATAGCGGAGGACCGAAGGATGGTTACGCTCAACAAGAACGATTCAGCTGGAGATCGCGTACGAATCGCGATGGTGGGTGCCGGGCAGATGGCGAACAAGGTGCACTACCCGTCGTTGGCATCGTTCGACGACGTTGACATGGTGGCGATCTGCGACCTGGATGCGGAGCGGCTGAATGAGACCGCCGACAAGTATGACATTGAGAAGCGGTACACGGACTACCGCACAATGGTCCAGGACGTGGCGCCGGATGGTATCTATGTTGTGGGACAGCCGCATCTCATGTACGATATCTGGGTGTGGTGTTTGCAGCAGGAGCTGAATCTCTACATAGAGAAGCCGATGGGGCTGACGCGGCACCAGGCACGCATGCTGGCGAAACTGGCAGAGGAGAAGGGTGTTATCACTCAGGTCAGCCACCAGCGTCGCAGTAGTCCGTTGCTCAAGAAGATGCGCGAGGAGTGCCTGAAGCGCGGGCCCATCGTGCATGCGGTCTGTGAGTTCTTCAAATGCCAGATTCGGGCGGACTACGGCCCTCGCAGCCACATGATGGATGATTGCACGCACTCCATCGACACGTTGCGCTGGATGTGTGGCGGCGATGTGGTCAAGGTAGAAAGCGAATGCAAACGCATCGACACGCCGGACATCAACTGGATCGGCGCCACGCTCCATTTCGACAGCGGTGCCACCGGATACGTGATCAACAGCTGGGCCAGC
>JANQGB010000361.1 GCA_028277545.1 Phycisphaerae bacterium
TACAGTCCGTAACGCAGAGGATCCGGCGCCGAGATGTTCAGGCAATAGCTCACCACCGAGCTGCAGCCGCTGCCGCGGGCCCCGCAGGGAATGGCCTGCTGGCGGGCGAAGTTCATGAAGTCCCAGACAATCAGAAAGTAACTGCTGAATCCCTTGCCGGAGATAACCTCTAGCTCGTAGTCGATGCGTTCGCGGGTCTCGTCGGTTATCTGGCCGTACTTGCGCTCGGCCCCCTCGTAGACCAGGCGCCGCAGCTCGGCTTCGGGCGTAGTGGTCTCTTCGACGGCGTACACCGGGGCGTGGCGCTTGCTGAAGTCCAGTTCCACGTTGCACATGTCCGCCACGCGGAGCGTGTTGGCCACGGCGTCTGGGTAATCGGCAAACAGGCCCTGCATCTGCTCGGGAGTCTTGAGATAGAACTCGCCGTTGGGGAACTTGAAGCGGTCGGGGTCGGAGACAAGCTTGCCGGTGCTGATGCAGCAGAGCACGTCGTGAGCCTCGACATCGCTCTCGTTCAGGTAGTGCACATCGTTGGTGGCAATGGTCGCCACACCCAGGCGATCGGCGATCTCGGCCAACTCGGGATTGACGATCCGCTGTTCCTCCATGGTGTGGTCCTGCAGTTCGATAAAGAACCGGTCAGGACCGAACACCTGCAGGTAGGACTTGGCAATCTCCTCCGCCGCCGCCCGGTTGTGGTTGACCAGCGCCTGTGGAATCTCGCCCCCCAGGCAGGTGCTGGTACACAACAGCCCCTCGCTGCACTCCGCCAAGACCTCGCGATCAATGCGGGGGCGGTAGTAGAACCCCTCCCGGTAAGCTATCGAAGCCAGCTTCAGCAGGTTCTGATAGCCGGTCAGGTCTTGGGCCAACAACAGCAGGTGGTTGCTGGCCTCTTTCATACCCCGGGCGTCCTTGGAGCGCCGATCACCCGGCGCCAGGTAGACCTCGCAGCCGATGATGGGCTTCACGCCGGCCGCCGTCGCAGCGTTATAGAACTCGATGGCCCCGAACAGATTGCCGTGGTCGGTGATCGCGACGGCGGGCATGCCCAGTTCCTTGACGCGGGTGACCAGATCCTTGATCCGCGTCGCACCGTCCAGCAAGCTGTAATGGGTGTGCAGGTGCAGGTGTACGAACGAACAATCAGACATCGTCAGGCCGACTCCCTCCGTGGCTCTGGGGGCCGCGTGCCAACAGGCTCGCACCATAACTGGTGCGGCACCCGCGACCGGCGGCCCAGGAACTGACGCGGCGCGCCCAGGGCGGCGATGGCCCGCTCCCCGGCTCGACAGTGCATCGTATGGCACATGACTCGCCCGTCAAATCGGCTCCGGGCGAGGATTGTGAGTTTCGGCCGCAGAGGGCTGTGAGATGTTCAGTGAGTCGTTCGGCGGGCATCAGCGCGCATGGCGGCGTGGGTCGCGCAACGCTCTGATCCCCCGAGCCACCAAAGGACTGTGCCCACGGTCACGGAACCACACGCACAGCAGGGCGCGATTTCGCCGCCGACGCTGGCGAGCACCTCCTCTTCGATTACAGAGGTCTCAGACTCCAGCGCTGGCTCGGGGACTGCGTGACCCTGGCGGTCAACCGAACGCTCCAGGCGGCGTAATGGGACATTCTTCATACCAGTTGGAAGAGACCTCCTGGCCGTTGCCTGGATGGCTTCAGAAACAGGCCTGCGCATCTGCCTGTTAATACCCCGGAGTGCGAACCCGCAGATCGTAGCAGTAGCTGACCAGGTCACCGTTCTACTGGCACATCAGCGCATGATTCGATGCTTTGGACAACACCAGCACCCAACCTATACACGCCGACCCAGCGCCGGAGTCGGCACTCGGACATCCGCATCTTAAGCTGGGTGACGACCTGGGACGGCGGAACTTATACCCTCTCTCCCTCGTTCGACGCCAACCAGCGGCCGGCCGGATCGCCGCCCGTCGTTGCAGGAGCATTCTGCTGGGAAACGGTCAAACCAAGCTTGATGAACGGTGCCATGGAGCACAGTCCAAATGGAAGTCGGTTAGCCGTCCGGCGTAAGAAGGCACCCCGTCGCGTTCGTACGGCCGTAGCCGACCTCGGCTCACGCAGTCCAAGTCGAGCTCAGGGCTCGCGCAAAACTCCTCCGGTTGCACCGAAGGGATACCTGCCGCTGGATGCGCTGATTTTCGGTGCGTGATACGGGAGCGTGCCGTTCCACCTTATGTGCCATTCTTAGGACACTGTGACAGAGTGACTGTACTCGCGTCAGGCCAGGTACCAGACACGAGCATTGACCTCAGATTCGTTCTCATCGGTCACCTGGGGCACAGGGAATGTGTCTTGAGCTCAGTTTCGCCTTTGGGGGCACCGCGCGAAGCGTTCATAGGTTGCGGCGAGGAGTGTACATATTCAATGCCAATTTGCTTGACACGCGACGCCGCAAACAGATAGGTTGAACTCTGATCGCTCAGCAACTGATTCGTCATATCCGCTCGCCTTAGCCGGCCAAAGAGCCGGCGCAGTGGGCCCGCGGCACGTCCCGGGCACGAGGAAGGAGGTAGTTCCAATGTCTGCAATACGAAGACTCACAATTCTGGCTGGCGTCTTGTTCATAGGGTCGATCCTCACAGGCCTCGCGCACGCAATGCTCGCCGCCCCAATCGAAGATGGAGTCAACATGGGTAGCGATCTCCCCGCCGGAAA
>JANQGB010000658.1 GCA_028277545.1 Phycisphaerae bacterium
GCGTTCTTTGCAGGATTAGATCGTTAAGCCTACCGTCGCTTGGACTTGAAGCAGTCGCGACAGTAGACCGGGCGGCCCTGGGTCGGCTTGAACGGCACCGTGGTCGGGGCGCCGCACTCCGCACAGGTGGCGTCGTAAGACTCGCGCGGTGGCCGGCTGCCGCCGTAACCACCACCGCCGTATCCGCCGCCACCGCCGCGCCCGCCTCGACCGCCACCACTCTCAGCCTTGCGCTTCTCGCGGCACTCTCGGCAACGCTTGGGCTCGTTAGTGAAACCCCGCTCGGCGTAGCGGGCCTGGTCGTCCGCCGAATGCACGAATTCCTGATTGCAGTCCGCGCAAACAATCGTCTTGTCTTCGTACGGCATGTGAGCGTACCTCCCAACGTGGGACGACCTGGTGTCCGGCGGTCGTCGAGCAAGGACCGTGCGGGGGCTGCCCATACCGATGGGGAGACGAGGAGAGGGACGGTCCTATAGATGGAGGATCGGCCATGCTCGTGCGATGACCCTTCGTGCCCGGGCGACCCGCATGTGTTCTGTGGGGAAACCTTTTCCCCGACAACAGCAGTATGGCCCATGACCAGGATGCGGTCAAGCGGCCCGCAGCCCGGCCAGCCCGCAAAGGAACGCCTCCCGGTCTCGTGCGGCCAGTCCGCACGGCGGCAGGTGTTACGGTGACGTGGCGCGCTTCAGCGGTCGTTGCATACCCACCGCTGTCCGCTGGGGTACCGGCGGCTGAGGGGGCAGCCTGAAGTGACGCTGTCGTAACCCGGCCAAGCGTGCTGAGAATCTGGGTTTGTTCAGCGCGGGAGGATGGGCTGACCGGTGCGGCTGGAAAGCTGGTCTACCGCGCCTGTTGGCTGGCGCGGTCGCCGGCCCTGCGAGGAATGCCACGTCCAGGCGCGGAACTCGCGCCGGCTCTCTGGTGCGGCTCTCAGTTGGAGGGTCTGCCAAGACAGGTGGCACTGCCGCCCTGCCCTCGCACGTGCTACCTGTTCACCTTCAAGGTCTGCCCACTGGCGTGGGCCATCGAGGGTTGGGTGACACTGTAAACCACGTCAGCTACGTCGGCAGGGTTCAGGGCCTGTGAGCCAGGGAACTCGGGGAAAGCCGCGCGCAGCATTTGAGTCTCGACCGCCCCGGGAGCGACACCGAAGGCTCGGATGCCAACCTGCTTTCCCTCCGACGCCAGACCCCGGGTGAAGGCTTCGACCCAGGCCTTGGTTGCCCCGTAGGTGCCCAAACCGGGGAAAGGATCGGTCGCCGCCATGGAAGAGATGTTGACGATAGTGCCTCCACCGTTGGCCGCCATCACTGGCCAGGCGAACTGGCAGGCATAGAACACGGCAGCGACGTTCACTCGCATCATGGTCTCGAAGTCGACCGGTGTCAGATCCTTGACCGGTTCGCAGGTGGCGGCTCCGGCGTTGTTGACCAGCACGTCGATGCGCCCGAACTTCTCCTCACTAAGCTCGATGAGCATACGGAGGTGCTCAGTGGCAGTCACGTCCGCCGCCCTGATGGAACACTCGCCGCCGTCTTCCTCAACCAGCCGTCTCGTCTCGCTGAGTTCGTTCTTGGTTCGCGCGGCAGCCATAACGGCCGCGCCCTCGCGCCCGAAGCGGCGGCAGATCGCCCGCCCGATCCCGCGCCCCGCTCCAGTCACTAACACAACGCGCCCATTCATCGTCGATGCACCCTCCCTCAGATTCAGAACAACTGCGGACAATCTCCCGACCAGGTGCAGTATCGCTCACCCGCCACAAACCGTCAAATGCAGCAGTACTTGCAACGCAGGGCGTTCACGCCTACCTTACGCGTTTTGTGGATTTCACGAGTCAGGCGGTCCGTAGAGATGGACATCGAGCAGTTACGCACGGAGGTTGGCACAATCCAGGCCGACGCTCGCCGGGTCCTGGCCGACATTCCGTCGGTGCAGGCTCTGCGGGAGGTTCGATCGAAGTTCCTGGGCAAGAAGGGAGCCCTGGGCAGGCTGATGGGGACGGTCCGCAGCTACCCGCCGGAGCAACGATCCGAAGTAGGCCAGACCCTTAACCAGGCAAACAAGGCGGTTACGGCGTTGTTTGAAGAAACCGCCCGGCGGATCGCGTCGTCGGAGTCGGTCTCGGAGGCGTCGAAGGCCTCGGCCTTCGACCCCACGCTGCCCGGCGTGCGTCCGGCACTGGGCAACGTGCACCCGGTCACCGCGGTGCAGTGGGAGATTGAGCACGTATTCCAGCGGCTGGGCTTCACCGTCGAGGCCGGTCCGGAGATGGAGACGGAGTACTACAACTTCGAGGCTCTCAACATCCCGGCCGATCATCCGGCCCGCGACATGCAGGACACCTTCTGGCTCAAGAACGGCTGGCTGCTGCGAACGCACACCTCGCCGGTGCAGGTCCGGGCAATGGAGAAGTTCGGCCCACCTATTCGCTGCATAGGACCGGGGCGGTGTTTTCGGTACGAAACCACGGACGCCTCGCATGAGAACACCTTCCATCAGTGCGAAGGCCTGATGATCGACCGCAACATTTCGATCGCCAACCTGATTGCCGTGATGAAGCTGCTGCTGCGGGAGGTGTTCCGCCGCGAGGTGAAGGTTCGCTTGCGACCGGGCTTCTTCCCCTTCGTCGAGCCGGGCTTCGAGCTGGACATGAATTGCCAGATCTGCGGCGGCAGCGGTTGTGCCACCTGCAAGAAGAGCGGCTGGGTCGAAATACTGCCCTGCGGCATGGTTCATCCCAATGTCCTGCGCTACGGAAATATCGACCCGCATGAGTACACCGGGTTTGCGTTCGGGCTGGGACTGACCCGACTGGCAATGATGAAGTACGGCATACACGACATACGGGTAATGAACCAGGGAGACCTGCGGGCCCTGGTCCCCCCGTCGAGGCTGACCGGCCCTGCGATCCAGGCGAAGCAGTAGGACATCTGCGATGCTGATTTCGGTTAACTGGCTGCGCGACTTCGTGGACCTGCCTGCCGATCTCGACGCCCGCGAGCTGGCCGAGCGCTTCACCATCGTCTGCGCAGAGGTCGAGGGCGTGGAACCGATCGCGGTGGGCGCCGAGGGGCTGATCGCCGCCGGCGTGCTGGAGGTGAACCAGCTTCCCGGCACGCGGAATCTGTCGCACGTCAAACTGGACGTAGGCAGCGGTGAGCCGGTCGAGACGGTGACGGCGGCGGCGACGCTCAAGGCCGGCT
>JANQGB010000738.1 GCA_028277545.1 Phycisphaerae bacterium
CAGATGGCGATGGCGATGTCGCGGAAGAGCTGCCCGGCTTCCTCCTCGACGAACACCACCGGCAGAAAGACCGCCATGGTGGTCAGCGTGCTGGCCAGCACCGCCCCCCAGACCTCGCGGGTGCCGTCCAGGGCTGCCTCGGGCCGGCTCTTGCCCAGTTGGCGGTGGCGGTAGATGTTCTCCAGCACCACGATGGCATTGTCCACCACCATGCCCACGGCGAAGGCCATGCCCGCCAGCATGACCACATTGAGGCTGCGCCCCAGGGCGGCGACCGCCAGGAAGGTGCTGACGACCGAGATGGGAATCGAGAAGGCCACAATGCCGGTGGCGGTTCCGCTGCGCAGGAAGACCAGCAGCACGACGATGGCCAGAGCCCCGCCGATCAACAGGTTGTTGGTCACCAGCGTCTTGGCGGAGGTGATGTACGTGGTTTCGTCGTAGACCTGGGTCAATTCCAGTCCGCGCCCCTGCGGATGTAGAATGGCGTTGTTGCAGTAGGCGATCTGTTTCTGCAGGGACTTCATGGCCGACATGACGTTGGCGCCGGTCTCCCTGCGTGCCGGAAGGGCCAAAACGAAGTCGCCCAGCGATTTCACGAAGGCGTACTGCTTTTTGAAGGTCTTCTGCACCTCGGCCACATCGCGGACGAAGACCGGCCCTCCGTCGCGGTGAGCGATGACGGTGGACTCGACGTCCACGACCTGCTCGTATTGCCCCACCGTACGATAGGTGAAGTCGCGTTTACCCTGTTCGATGGTGCCGGCCGAGATGTTCTCGTTCTGGCCGCGCAAGGCCTGTTCGAGATCACGGAAGGTCAGCCCCCGGGCGGCCAGGCGGTAGGGGTCAACGATCACCTTGACCTCGCGCTCCCGGCCGCCGTAGACGTCGACACTGGCGATCCCCTCGGCCCGTTCGAGGATGGGCTTGACGTCGTCCTCGACGAAGTCCTTCAGGCCCGCCACGTCTTCGCCCGACTTGCCCCGGAAGATGATCCAGGCGATCGTGGTGGCCATGTCCGAGCCGCTGACGGAAATGGTCGGCTCATCCACTTCTTCCGGATAGGCGCTCACCTGGCGGAGCTTCTCCGACACGTCTCGCAGGGCAACGTCCTTGTCCGTGCCGACGTAGAACTCCAGAGTCACCTCGGCGGCGCCCTCCTGGGAAGTGGAGGTCATCTTCAGCAGGTTGCGGGCCCCTTTGAGCTTCTCTTCCTGCCGGTCGACGATCTCGCGCTCGACCTCCTGCGGCGACGCCCCAGGCCAGAAGGTGCTGACCGTGATCATCGGGCGATCCACGTCAGGCGTGAGCTGAATCGGGATGCGAAAGATGCTGAGTATGCCGAACAGCACCAGCAGGATGACTGCAACGGTCACCTTTACCGGGTTCTCGATGGCGAAGCGAATGATACCCATGCTACGATCCCGCCTTGGAGCCGGTAAAGGTGACCGTTGCAGTCATCCTGCTGGTGCTGTTCGGCATACTCAGCATCTTTCGCATCCCGATTCAGCTCACGCCTGACGTG
>JANQGB010000822.1 GCA_028277545.1 Phycisphaerae bacterium
AAAGACCGCATCGAGAACCCCGCTGAACCGGGGTCTGGCGTGCCGCTCGACGGCACTGCACCCGGCATGAATGCCGGGCCTAGCGATTGTGGCAGGAGGGGTCCGCTATGCGGACCGCCTGGCCGAGAATGTCTTCGACGCGGATTGGTCCGCTCAGCGGACCCTACCCGTCTGGACGCCAACGAGAGCGTTCATCCTGGCATAGAGTCGTCCGTCCTCCAACATTCCCAGCGCACGCACAGCGAACCCTACCCGCCTGGTCCACACACCTTGCCGTACCGGTCTCGCGGCGGATTCTACGCCTCGTCACACGCCGGAAGTGCCAGATGGGCGACAGCTTCTCTGTGCTCTCGGTGCCCTCTGTGGCCAAGACGGAAGTTGGCCCAAAACCGGTGGGGTGTGTTCAGCCACAGAGCACACCGCGGTCACGGAGATCCCCAGACGCGACAGTCGCGCGCCTGACCTCTACCCCTTGATCCCGGTGGTGGCGATCCCGCGGATGAAGGTTCGCTGGGCCAGGAAGAACAGCAGCAGCACCGGGAGTACGGTCAACACGGTGGCCGCCATCAGTTGGTTCCATGGCGTGTCACCCGACTTGCTCTGCAAGAACTGCAGGCCCAGGGCGAGCGTAAACTGGTGCTGGTGGGAGAGGTAGATCAGCGGTCCGAGCAGGTCGTTCCAGACGGCCAGAAAGTGGAACAGGGCCACGACCGCCAGAGCGGGCTTGGACAGCGGCATCACAATGCGCCAGAAGACCCCCCAAGTCGTACAGCCATCGATCCGGGCCGACTCCTCCAGCTCCTTGGGGATGGTCATGAAGAACTGACGCAGCAGGAAGATGTTGAACGCGCTGCCAAACCAGGCCGGCACCCAGAGGGGCTTGAAGGTGCCGATCCAGCCCAGGTGCTTGAAGACCATGTAGGTCGGCACCATGATCACCGGGAACGGAATCATCATGGTGGCCAGGCAGATTACGAACATCAGGCCGCGACCCCGGAAGGGAATCCGGGCGAAGCCGTAAGCCGCGATGGAGCTGCCGAGCAGCATACCCACCAGGCTGAGCACCGCTACGAGCAGGGTGTTCCGGGCGTACAGCAGGTAGTCGAAGCTCTCGGACTGAAAGACCTCTCCGTACGCATCGGTCTGTGGAGCCTGGGGGAAAAACACCGGCGGGAACTGCAGCACCTCTTCGCTGGGCTTGAGACTCACGGACACCATCCAGACCAGGGGCAGGACGAACAGAATGGCGACGGCGATCAGCACCAGGTGCAGGACCACGCGTGGCACCAGTTTCGTCCGCCCGCCCAGCATCAGTCTTTACGCTCCCCGGTAATGAACCATCCGTCGGCTCAGCCAGAAGACCAGGCCCGTCAGGGCCAGGATGATGAGGAACTGGATCCAGGCCATGGCGCTGGCGTATCCCATCTTGAGATATCGAAACGCGTTGTCGAACAGATACATGGTGTAGAAGTAGGTGCTCCGGTCGGGGCCGGCGCTGCTCTTCATCATCACGTAGGGCAGGGCGAAGATCTGCCAGGTAGCAATAATGGCGATGACCACGTTGAACAGGATCACCGGGCTGATGCCCGGCAGGGTCACGTGCCAGAACTGCCGGACCGGCCCCGCGCCGTCCAGTCGGGCGGCCTCGTACAGGCTGGCCGGTATGTCCTGCAGGCCGGCCAGGTAGATCACCACGGGCGAGCCCACGCCCCACAGGCTGACCATCACCAGCGAAGTCATGGCCCAGCCCGGCGACGCCAGCCAGGTGGGCCCTTCTATGCCTATCAGCCGCAAGCCGTGGTTGATCAACCCGTACTGAGGATTGAGCATCCACATCCAGACCACCGCCATGGCCACAATGGGCACCACCGTGGGAATGAAGACGCAGGTGCGCATGATGGCCAGGCCGCGGACCTTCTGGTTCAGCAGGTAGGCCAGCACCACCGCCACCACCGTGCCCAGCGGGATGGCGAACGCGGCGTAGACGAAGGTGTTGGCCAGCACCTTGTGAAAGATGGGATCGCCGGTCAGTTCCCGATAGTTGTCCGCCCCGACGTAGACCGGCGGCTGAAGCAGCGGGTAGTCGCAGAAGCTGATGTAGAGCGAGATGCCCATGGGGACGGCCAGGAACAGCAGAAAACCCGACCACCAGGGGGCCGTCCAGAGCAATCCGCGCAACCATTGTAGCAGATGTCGTCCCGCGGTCATCGCTTCGATCCCCCGCTAACCCGATGCCGTTTGGCCGCCATGCGCTCGTATTCCGCCACGATGCTGTCGATCTTGCCTTGCGTGCGCCGGACCGCGTCCTCGGGAGCCCGCACCCCCTGTAAGACGTTCTCCAGCATGAACAGCATCTCGGTCGAGGCCTGCTTGAAGACCGGCATCTTGGGGTGACCGAAGGTGTCATCTGACAGGGCCAGTTCGTCGAAAACACGGATGTGCGGGTTAGGGTGCGTCTCGAAGAAGTCCGGCGCCGGCACGCGAAACGGAGAGACCTTACAGTGGCGGCGACAGAGGTCCTCCATCACGTCCTGGCGCAGCAGGTAACTCAGGAAGGTCATCGCCTCCCGCGGGTGCGGTGATCCGCGTGGAATGGCGAACACATCCGCGCTGGCCAAGGCACAGCGGCGCTGACCGCTCGCGGAAGGGAAGGCGGCCACCCCGTAGTCCAGATCAGGATTGAAGGCCTGTACCCAGTTGTGGATCCAGGGTCCCTGGAACACCATGGCCAGCCGTTCACCGAGGAAGGGGTTCTGCGAACCCTCGATAGCACCGGCCACCGCCTCGAACTCCAGCGCGTCCTTATATCCGATGTACTCGCGCCGTGACGCCACCCAGGTCATCGCCGCCCGCCCCGGCGGCGTATCCAACGTTAACCGGTCGCCGTCCCAAAGCTCGGCACCGAAGAAGTAAGGCCAGGCCCAGTGCCACCAACCCAACAAGGCCGGCGAGGTCATGAAGCCCGTCTGGGTGATCGTCCCGCGGCCGTCGCGCAGCGTGAGTCGGCGCGAGTACTCGTCCAGCTCGGCGATAGTCTGCGGCGGGCGATCGGGGTCCAGGCCCGCCTCGCGAAAGAGCCGCTTGTTGTAGTGCAAGGCGATGGTGTAGGGGGCACTGGGCAAGGCGTAGAGCTTGCCCTCGTACACGCCCAGGTCCCACCAGATCGGTTTGAAGGACTGGCGGTCGATACCGAACTCGGCGGCAAGTTCATCCAGTTCCAGCAGCGCCCCCTGGTCGGCGAACTGGGGCACGACGTGGTCGAACAGGCCGGCCACGTCGGGCGGGTCGCCGCCCGCGGTGGCTATCAGGG
>JANQGB010000916.1 GCA_028277545.1 Phycisphaerae bacterium
GGATCGGCCGGATCGGGTCAGTCCATTTCCGGTAGGGCCACACACCGGACCCGCCGTTGATCGGTTCCCGGTTCGGGCCGAGCATCTTCAGATAGGTCGGGGGAGATGAGCTGTCCATTTGTTTGTGTCTTCTCTAAATGTGCAGGGTTTGGAGGGGCGTCAGCACCGGGAGTGTTGAGAACGCGGAACCTGCCCGCCCCTCCAAACCACTGGGTTGTGTTTCGGCACGCCGGGGAGCAGCGCACCGGTCGGCCCACGCCGACACGACACTCTCCGCAGATGCGGTGGTCGTGGGCGGAAACGACGCGAGCCGGCCGCTGCACTACTACCCCAACTCGTCACGAATCGCCTTCTCTATATCCAACAACAGACCGAGAGCTTCTTCTTCAGTACCCTCGTCGTGCCACTGAAACGACAACGGCTGACCGATCAACGTTGTTGCGAAGTGTTGGACAATTTGACCCGCCGTGCAGAGTTCTTCGTCGCCGCCGAACTCATCCACGACGAACGCCAACCACTCGTCACAGATCCCTTCGCGACTGATCATCGGTCTGCCGGCAGCCATGGCGAGTGCGTTCCCGACGCACAGACCATCGCCAATTTCAGGGCCGGCGCGCCATCCTTCGCTAAGTGTCAGGTCGTGGGCGGCTCGGCACAGGTCCGCTGCATGCTCCAACTCGGCGCCGGTGAAATCGTGATCAGTCATGCTGCCGCCACTTCCCACGACGATCATGCGAATCATGCTGCGCCTTCCTGCTCGAGGTACCGGCGGAATGCCCGTCGTGCTTCTTGTGCCAACGTGCGATCGTTGCGGACAGCGAGATCGTTCATGGCTTTCGCCATCGACGGCTGGGCCCGCACGTAGATCACTTCGCTGAGCGGCTCTTCTTGCGTGTTCATCGTAGGGCGGACACTAGCGGCCGCTAGCGTCTGCTGTCAACCGTCGGTGCTGCGGATTTCCTGTGGATCAGCCTGTGCGCAACCTGTGGACAAACACAACGTTGTCCACAAGGGTCATCGCGATGAACGTCACCCTGTGGAAACTGTGGAGAAACTGTGGAGAAACTGTGGACGAATTTCCACAGGCCGACCGGCGCCGTTGCAACGATCGCGGCACTTATCCCCAAATCCACAGGCCCAACAACTACCACTACTCTGATCAGAGCAACGTGGTATTGAGAATCAGTCGCAAACGAGCACGTACTGGCACGTCTGGCCCGGGGGCCACCAGGTCCAGTGGCATTGCCACACGTAGCGGCAGACAAATGAGCCGCCGAGGCGTTGGCGGTCGTCGCGCATTTCGTCGGGGATGTGGACGGTGCCGTCTTCGTTGACTTGGAGGTGGCGAACGAAGCAGCGCATTGCGTGAGCTTGGACGAACGCGGCGAACGCGAGGATCAGCGCAGCGACGGCGATGACGAGTGCGAGTAGGGCCATAGGGGGTTGATGGTAGGCGGTCAGTCGTGGCTGATGCCGTGATCCAACATCTGCTGGACCATCGACAGGTATTTGGCTTCGCGTGCGGTGGCGCCGGCGGCGAGCTCGTTTGATGCGACGAGGGCTTTCGTAGCGGCCTCGAGCGCCGACCGGGTGTCGGCCTGTTCCTGTGCTTGTTCTCGTCGGACCCATTTGCCGGAGAAGAACTCGCGGAGCAGCCACGCGCAGACGCCGGCCAGCGACGTCACGGCGGCGGCGAGGAGACCGAGGACGGTAGTCGGGAAGTCCGAGCTGACCTCTACGCCGCCGGGGACCTCTTGGGCAAATGTGGCAGCCCACAGGGGTACTGCGGCGACAGCGCCGGAGAACACGCCGGTAGCGGCCAGGGTGGTGGGCAGCAGCGGGGTCGGCACCCAGCCGATTCTAGTGACCGGGCGCACATCACCTCCGGATCTGGCCGGGTGGTGATGTGGCTGGAGCTTCGACCCTCCAGCGGCGGCGTCTCCTCTTCGGCCCTTGACGATACTGGACCGCCGCCATCGGCGCCATCGGTTTGTTGCAACCAGCAAACGCATCCTCACCTTTGAGATACGCCGTACCATCATCGGTGTGCGTGGTGTGTGGCAGTCGACGAAACTGCTGCTCTACTGGTGCCTCGGGTTCGTCACCGTCCTGTTCGTCGCTGGGCTGATCGCTGGGATCATTGTTGCGAACAGCGACCGGCCATCACCCGGCCCCGGCTGGCCCGGCCCTAAGGCGACCGCCACCCCGCCGCCGCTGCTCGGGCTGCCCTAGAAACGTGTGCACCCAGAGTTCGTATCGCCAATGCCGGAAATCGATGGGGACGCGGAGGCCAATGCTCCCCCGTCATTGGTAGTACCAGCGCGCTGCGTTCGGTCGGGTGTCAACATGGATCACGTGCCGGCCAGGTTGGCGACGCTGCCACATGCCGACGCCGCCGAACCCGGCACGGCGCGCCTCAGCTTCGGTGATCTCGCGGCCAGTACGGGGCCGATCAATGTCCGCCGCACGCCCAAACAGATGCTGGCTGTTCGACACGCCACCGACCCGAGCGTTGTGCGTCGGGTCCCGATAGGTCGACAGCAGCACCAGCGGCTGCCCGATCATCCGCCGCAGCCGCTGCAACGCACGCACCTGGTCCCGCGTCACCAGGATCCCCTGGTTGCGGCGGTTCACGGCGATAGAGCCCTTCGTCCTGAACTCCGGCAGCGCGAAGTTCGTCGACAACTTCAGACTGTTGTCAAGACACAGCAGGATCGCTGCCTCCGTGTTGCGGCCCGGGATCCCGTCGACCGACAGGCGGTCCGACGTCCGGTAGGGGCCGAGCTGGAAGACGTCTTGGAACATTCGGACGAACCGTTTCGTCGCCCAGTCCAGATTGCCGTCAGTGTCAGGCAGGCGGATGCCGGCTTCGGTAGCGAGGCGCTGCGCGAGACGCACCCGAGGCCGGGTCGCGCCGTTCATCCGATCTCTTCTCGAGTGTCGAGATCGTCCACCGACTCGGGGCCCGACACGCGCGCTGACTGCAACGCCGCCAGCAACGCCGGCAACCCCGCCAACATCCCGTTCGTCCAATCGATCTCATCAACGATCGCCAACACTGTGTACGCCAACGTGATCGCCGCCGTCGCATACGCCCAGACGGGTTCGTTCGACAGTCGACGCAGATCAGGCAACCGAGCCGGGAAACGCATGGGTTCCATGGTATGCGCTCGCCATGCCTTGTCCCGTCTTTGCCCGGGTTGCCGAGACTGCCTTGCCATGTCACACCACGGCCAGCCGAGCGCTGCCCTGCCTGAGCGGACCTAGCCCAGTCAGCCAAGCCAAGGTGTAGCGCACCCACGCCAGCCCCGCCTTTTCCTGGCCGAGACGTATCAGCCAGTCAGTTGCTCGGTCGCTTGCACCAGTGCTGCGAACTCTTCGAACGCCCGTGCCTTCACAGCAAGCGCTGCGTATTCGGCTCGGATGCGTAGCACCTCGGCAGCGCGCCGGTCGGGGTCGGCTGCGACGTCGATGGTCGGCGCGTAACTTTCGCGTTCGGGTTCCATGACGAACGCCCGGACCCGCACCACCTCGTCGTTGGCGGTGACGATCTTGACCCGGTACCGCTGAATGAGCGATCGGGCCTGGTCGAGCCGGTGGGCTTCGGCCGCTGCCTGGTCGTCCCAAGTGAACGCGTCGTGCAGCGGCGACGACGCGTCGCGTGCTTCAGCGACGACTGCCGGCGGCGTCAGCGACCCGTGGCGACGGTAGTGGTCGAGCAGCGCCTGGTACTTGTCGCTGGTCGGTTCCTCGACGGTGGTCATGCGTCGTCCTCGGTGAGTCGGAACTGGCCGTAGGTGCCGGTCGTGGACTTCGGCGCCGACGGTCGCCATTCGCCGATCCCGCCCAGACCGGCCGCGTCAACGAGCGCCAGGACCGACTGGTGGCTGATCTGTGACGGCAGGAACGTGATCGGCAGCACCGCCGACCACTCGGGGTACATGGCCCGGTGCCGCAGGTTCGCGGTGCCCATTCCGATGCGGACGACGTCCTCGCGCATCTGCGGTTCGCCGACGATCGGCACCAACTGCTCCGGGCCGACACCGCCGACGAAGATCAGCGTCTTGAGTTGCTTCTTCACAAGCCCGTCGAACAGGTAGTAGGAGTCGACAATCGCTGCCTTGAACCCGGCCCCTGGGAATCCGTCGGTCCCGTCGGGACACCGGTAGCGGGACGCCTCGTAGGCTTCCTCCGCGGTCGGATGCTCCATCTTCTTGCGGCCCTTCTTCGACGAGTTCTCGCCGCCGGGCAGAGCCGCCCGCATCTTCGGGTCCCACGCGTGCACGATCAGTGGCGTGATGCCTTCGATCGGCACGTGAATGGTCTGTCGCTGTAGTCGTTCGATGTGGACTTCGACGGGTGCCTGAGCGGCCCCGTTCGTTTGTGTCGCTGTCATCGTGTTCCTTTCATAGTCGATTCCATTGCTGCCATGTCATGCCTGTCCTTGCCCAGCCGATGCCTGCCCGGCCCAGGAACGACCATGCGCTGCACTGCTGCCTCGCCGATTCTGGGCAGGCCGGTGCCGGACGATGCTCGCCAAGCCCCGCGCTGTCTGCCATGTCCAGCCCGGCCACACCCAACCGTTGCCGGCTGCCACGAACAGAGCAGGCCTTGGCGTTCCACGCCGTGACTTGGCTTGTCTGCCGATGCATTGCGCAGCCCACCTGGCCAAGGCACGCCGTTGCCCAACGTGCCAAGACACGGCTGCCATGACGAGCCGGGACACACCCAGCCCAACCAAGACGTCGCAGGCCAGTCCGTGCCCAGCCCTGTCTGGCAAGGGCACCCACTTTGTGGGGCGGCAAAACCGCATCGCCACCCTCTCCCCGGCATGTGGTGCGTGACTGCACGATGCCCAGTATGCCCGGTCTGCCCTCTTGTGTCAAGCGGTATCTTCGGTTACTGTTCGACGCATGGCAGATACCGGGTTCCTCACGCTCACCGAAGCCGCCAAACGGCTCGGCACCTCACGCCGCACACTCTCACGACGCATCACAGACGGCGAGATCCCCGCCCACCGGGAAGGCACACGCGTCAGCGTCGCCACCACTGTCGTCGACCGCATCCTCGAAGCTCGCACCGAGCACCTGCGCGACGCCGAGCAGTGGACGCCGTAGCTGACGCTGCGCGATAATGGGCAAACGCCGCCCCGTGAATGGAAACGGGGCGGCGCCGAAGAATGCCGAGGCTCAGTGTAGCCGAGGCCTATGACAAGGAACAGACCAGGGCCTATGGCTGAGTTGATGGACGATCAGGAGATCGAGGATCGCGTCCGGTTTGGGTGCGCTGGCACGTCCTGCGAGGTGGACACCTGGTTCTGCGCCGGGATCTACGAATGCAGGCACAGCGACCAGGCGATCCGCCACGGGTTCGTGTGCCATAACGGCTGGTGCGAATGCGAGCGCCCTGAGAGCTGCCCGTGGCCGCTGTAGAACTAGACGACCGACTGGTGACGATGATCGATGAACTGGTCGCCATCGCCGAGTCACTGACCGGAGAGCGATCAACGCGAGCGGCTTTCATTACCGAGCACTGCGCAGAAGCGCTTGAGACGTACATGAATCTGCTACCGGGTCACCCGGTAGCAGAGCGGTGGGCCGGAGTGCTGCGGGAACTGCTGGGCGATTGACGAAGCGGCATACCCCACAGGGTGGGATGACATACACAGGACCCCGCGTGCCAAGACGGAGGGTTCATCGCGTTATCGAATACTAGGGAAACTTGCCCTCGCAAACGGGAGACGCAAACCGCCGCACACCCAGCCCGAGAACGACACGCTCGAGCGCACGGTGTCGGAGAGGATGCCCGCAGCGACCACCCTGTGATCACGGGTGGCTGACACGGCCGAACGGCAGCCGGAGAAACGCCGGGAGCGATGCACCAGCCCAACCGATACGGCTGGTGAGGGAGAGCACACGAACGGTCCTCACTCCCACCAACGCCGCAGGCATTCCTTTGCAAGGGGTGCTGGTGATGCTAGCAGAAACCGCGCTGGCCTGGTCGCCCCTGACGAATGGTCAAGACCAAACGCGCCAGCACAGAAAGGACGACGAGATGCAGGTGACGCTCAACGGGTGCCCCTGGCCCGAGCGGGTGCGATCGATCATGTACACCACGCCGTGGTGGGGCAGCGACGATTGCGACCCGCTCTACACGCGCCCGTTGCTGTACGTCAACGGTGTCGAGGTACCGGGCCGGTTGCACGCCACACGTCAGGCGGGCGGCGGGCTGCTGATGAACGTCGACACGATCACAGGGAGCAAGCCCTGAGAAAGCAAGGCGATCTACGAGCGGACCCGCACGTCAGCAGTTGATAGTCGCCGCTTGTCGCTGGCTGCGTGGACGTGTCCGTGCCCGGAGGTGCAGCGCAGCATCCATGAGCCGTCATCGAGGACAACACGGGCCCACGGCGCCCCACACGACGGACACGACAACGGATAGCGGATCACTCGGGCGCCTTCGTGATTGCCATGGTTTGAGTGTAGGCGCGGTTCAGCGGCCCGACCGTTTTGTGGCCGGGCCGCTGGCACGGGGGACGAATGTGAGGGTAGCGGCTACGGGTAGGTGTGGGAGTCGTAGAACGCTGCCGGCGAGAAGTAGAACGTGAACAGCAATTGGTCGGCTGACGCGTTCCACGACCACGACTCGCCTTCGATCACGCTGGCGACGGAGGTGACGGTGCCGGTCCCGGCTGGTTGCCGCTCGACGTTCACCCGGTCGCCGATATCGCGGGCGTCGAGTTCGGCCCACCAGTCCACCGTGGCGTCGTTTTCGTTCTTGGATTTCGGGTTCACGACGATCTGAGCGATGTGTTTGCGT
>JANQGB010000929.1 GCA_028277545.1 Phycisphaerae bacterium
GGGGCACGCAGTACGCCCGGCAACGGACAAGGTTTCGGACCGTGAGACGCTGACCTGGTGAACGCAGGGCCGGCGCCGCTGCGCGTGACAGGTCTTAGCGACGCGTATCGCACGGATCCTGGTGGCGTCAGGCAGTATCAGCTTCTCGGCAGCAACAGGCCCCAGCGCTTGTATAGACGGCCATTAACGCTGCATGGCCCGGGTTTGGCAGTCTTATATGTTGACCCGAGTGATCACAACATCTGGCCAGCGGTCGTCTCGAGCGGGCCGCTGGTACCGTAGCCTCACAGCGCCGTTCGGTTCTACTCTACGGTGAACGTGCAGGTACACGGGGCAATAGTACACGAACACTGGGAGCCTTCGCAGCAGTTGGTATCGTCAATGCAGCGTCCGCCATCCTCGTTACACAGGGCGGGGCCGTCGGTTCTGCGGAGCACGTCTGAACAGTCTCCGCCACAGGCGGCCTCGTTCTCGGCGGTTTCGGGCAGGTCGCGGTTGGCGTAGGTCGATGTCTTGGTGGCTGTGTCGGCTCCGGTCAGCGTGAAGGTGCCGGTTTCATTGTACCCGACACCACCACCCGAGAAGGTGAACGAGTCTCCACAGACAGTACCCCTGAACGCGGCGCCGCTGCCGTCCTGGTACCAGGCCGTGTTGCCGTCCTGAATGATGGTCAGGGTAATCTCGCCACCCTCACCCTCTCCGCAGGAATTGCTGCAACTGTAGGTGCCGGTCCACGTGCCGGCTATGTTGGAGGCGGCAGGGCAGTCTTCGGGGACCTCAGGTTCCGCCAGTGTCACGTCCATCGCCAGGGCGTCTATGAGCAACTCGGCGTCTGATGGACACAAGACGCGCATACAGACGTAGAAGAAGCCCGCGTTGATGACCTCGATGGTATCCTCGTCGACCTGGGACGTTGCCGGCTGGACAGAGTTCGGCTGTCCGTCGTCATCCAAGCCGACATCAAACGGCCCGTAGACCCGCCCGCTCTGACAGGCAGTTTCTTCGTCATAGCCGATCTGGTAGTAGATCGCGACAGTTTCGGAGGGCGGACATTCGCCGTTAGCCAGGCGGATGGGTTTCTCCGGGACGGTGTTGTCTTCGGCGTGAGTCAGCGTGACCAGGCTGAGCGTTTCCTCCAGGTTCAGAGTGGCGCTCTCTACCTGCAGGTTCAGCTCGTCAAGGGGCACGTCCAGCGCGAAGGTCAGCTCAGCCTCCTCGCCTCCCTGGATTTGCAGGGTACGACCGACGACCGCGTTGTACCTGATCGGCTGTTCGAGGTCCTGCTCGCCACCGGTGTCGTCAGTAACGTCGGCGTCATCCCCACCGCCCCCTCCACCGCCGCCGGAGGGTGGTGTGCAGCCCGCTGCCTGCAACATTCCCACGATGCCTAATGCTGCAACCGACCACAGGATCCAGGTGGATTGGTGGCTCTTCATCATCTGCCTCCTTGTGTCCTCGCCTGTCACTCTTTGGTTTTAGCTGCCAACCGATTTTAATAAGATAACGAACCTCAAGCGGTGATCATAACCGAAGGGCCGAGGCGAATCGAGCGGAATCGTCCGCGATGTTCCGGATTCGCCCCGGCCCGGCGGGCACATGGCGGCGATACTGTCTTCGCCCCCGCAACCGCAACGAAGCCAGGCCGCTCCGCTCGGCAACGAGCCTGGCCTCGCGTTGTGCGTCATATTGGCAGGCATACACGGGTCGTTGACGGATTCCGCCGCCTGAAGGGAGGTTGGATCGATGAAGTTGGCTGTGAGAATCACGCTGACGGGTGAACAGCGGGATGTGCTTCCGCGGCCGCAACACGAAGGTGTAGCACGATGGGCAGGCTTAGCTGCGCGACGGCACTGTTCTCGGCGGTGGAGGTGGCCGAGGGGAAGCAGATCGGCCAGTGCATGTCGCGCCGCCGGTGTCAGGTTTCTATCAGGTTCTTCAAGCTGCGGGATGCCAAAAGGCGGGGAGACTGGGATGCACCTGAGCCTGGACGAATATGCACGCACGAACAGCCGCGCGTGCGGTCCTGGCTGCAGCGGCACCCGCCAGAGGAGCAGGTCGGGTCCACCGTCGACGGGCTGTCAGCTCGCGCCGTCGGTGGACCCGCCCTGCTCGATGGCGGGTAACCTGATCTCAACGGCGCCGGCGAGTGAGGACCAGACCGGCCAGCCCGACCAGCGCCATCGTAGCGGGCTCTGGAACGGGCGTGAGGGTGAGATCATCGAAGATGCCTCGCGGCTTGCTGTACATGCCATCGTACCAGGCGTACAGATGGAGCTGGTCGAAGGCGGCCCCGCTTAGCGACAGCGAACCGAAGGTCGGGTTGTCACGCCCGCCCAGGTCACTGATCACGAAGGAGTCGCTCGCCACCACCGCGTCGTCGAGCAGGGCGTCGAGGTGATATTCGATGCCGCCCCACGGACCGTTCTCGTAGTAGCCGATGTCGAGGGAGGCCGCGTTGTACAACTGGTCGAGGTCCATCCACAACGACGCCAGCGGCCCGATGGTAAGGTTGGGGCCTTCGATGTACGCCAGTCCCAGGGTCATCGCGTTCGCTGGGCTGCCGTAATCAGGGAATTCGTCGTAGAAGAGAGTCGCATCTTCGACCAGGATATTCTGCCTGAACTCTTCGGCGGGTTCGAATGTCTCTCCGTCCGGAAAATGGCCGCTGACGGTGTTCACATCGCGGTAGGTCACGCCCTGATGTGTGAAAGTCAGCTCCCCTTGCAGGCCTTCCTCCAGGTCCTCGTAGTCGATCACGACCTCGCCGAAAGCTGCGGTGCACCCCAGGCATATAGCCAACACGCCCACAACCCGAACACACTTTCCCATGACACTCTCCTGTCTAATGGGCCGGGAGTGCTGCCCGACCAAACCATGGATCATCGACGCGGCGCTTCTGCCCCGGTCTTATACTAATGCCCTCGGTCACCGCTTCACACTGCATCGCCAAGCCCTGCTCTGGATGCTTGGAAGCGCGCAACACAAGGCATCAGGTTCGCAAGAGACTAGGATAGACAATCTGACATACCTGAGTCAAGCCATTTTATTCACCTGAGGAGATTTCTTTTGTATTACAAATTGTGGGCCTCAGGGCAATTTTCCTGGACACCTCGTTCGGAATGGGCTACGCTCGGGGGATGAGCGAGCTTCAAGATCACGCGGTTGCTCAAGTGGGACACCGCGGATACACAGAGGAATCACTTCGGGACGTCGTCTGTCGAATCGGAGACCGATTGCGGGACTCTTTGGCCGCCGTGACGGCTGCTGCCTCCGGCGAGCCCACCCGGCCAGTGGACCTGTCAAAGGCCCTGCGCGTTAATCAGGCGCTGGCCGGCAAGATCCTGATGGCGGTGCGCAAACACGACCCGCTGCTTGCGACTCACCTGATGCCGGGACCAGAGGCGTTGCGGACCTTTCTTCGGGGCGCTCGCACGGCGAACATTGCGTCTGATGTGGTGGGTGCTGCGGAAGAGGCGGTGGGTCAGTTCGACGGGCTTCTCAAGAAAGATGTCGGCGGCAGGGCAGAATTGGATGCCATCATCAGCGCTTGGCTTCCAGAAGCTCGCCAGCGCTTCGAGTTGAGTAGTAAGCAAGGCGCTTTCAGGTCGATGTGCAACATAAAAGGCGTGGCGGCCGATCTGCTGCTCCACACGCTCATCACTCATCCTTCGAAAGAACTCGCGGGATACTACGATGGCTGCGAAGTCCAAGGTGCCGTGGGTCTGCGCCGCTTCCGCCCAGGCGTGCCGGTCCAGTTCACCAGCGGGATCAGTGGATCGATCGGTAAGTCCGATCGAGGTCCGGTGTGGGAATGCCTCGATGGTGCGCCGCTCATGCAAGGGCAAGAGGCGGGCCTTCTTCGACAATTCTGTGCCCCGCACGACACCAAGGTGGAAATCCGATCGGGCGGCGCGAGAGTTCAATACCTTCTAGTCGAGAATCGTCTGGGTGTGAGTTCCACCGTCGACATGTTCCTCGGCTGCGTGATTCGAAATGCCGTGCCGCCCCAGCCGAGCGAAGGCCCGTCCCGACGGCGCGGCGTGGGCGGCGAAATCCAGATGCCCTGCCGTACGTACGTCCTGGACGCACTCACCCACAAGGACGTGTGGGCCGGTTGTTCGCCTGCTCTGGCGATTTACGACACGGCGACCCGGGGAATCTGTGACGTGAACGATCCGGACAATGACATCTATCGACTCCACCTGGAGGAGACCATTCAGTATCTCGGCGAAGGAATCGAACGGTTCCGAAATCCCGATGTGCCCAGGTACCTTGAGTTGCTGCAGTCGGCGTTCGACAGGCTCGGATGGGACCCCGCCGACTTCCGTGGACATCGAGTACGTGTTCGCTACCCCGTGTACGGCTCACAATTCGTAATGGCCTTCGAAGGCCCGGCGCTGACTCCTTATCTCTGATTCAGAAACGGCCCCAGTTCAGCTCCGTACTCCTCGGTTGACTGTCGCTCCGTCCGTGCAGATTCGACTCGTCCTATGGGTCGCCGTCGGGCATGTCCGCCGGCGGTCCGGCCAGCATCTCCGACCGAATCTCGTGGTAGTCGTCTTCCTGACCCTTGCTCACCTGCGGACCGCCTCTGGCGGCCAACTTCTTCCGCTGCTTGAGGTAATCGTGAATCTGATCCCCGATCGGACGGCGCTCCTCGCGATAATCCTCCTCGTAGCAGTAGTCCAGGATGACGCTGAGGCTGAGCAGGTATTGCAGGGTCAACTCCGGGTCAGGCTCGCGCACGAAGAACTCACCAAGCAGATCGATGGCCTGGTCCGTCTGGTAGTCCCACCGCTCACGGCCAACATAGTAGGCCACGATGGCGAAGGCGTAGGCCCGCACCGGCGAACCGGCCTTCCGATCGGCCAGGAGCCGTCCGATCGGCGTCTCCAGGCGGTCCCAACGTGCTGACGAGTGGCACAGCGCGCGCAGTGCCGCCCGCTGGCCCTGGTCAGTCTTGGCGTGGGCCAGGTAGCGCGTCCAGGCTTGATACTAGTCTTCGGACCTGGGCAGTGCTCGGAACCGAACGATGTCCGCCACCAGGCCGGCCAGGTCGCGGTCACCGTCTGCCGTGGGCACGATGGTCAGCACCGGCCGATCCGGCCCTGGACCCAGGAACATCACCGCCTGGCCCCGGTCGGTAAGATTGCCATAGCTACGCTCCCAGGACGATGGCGACAGGCCTGCTGAGAGCCACGGTGCTCGCTCGGCTCTCTCGAACGGCACCGGCCCGACGAGGCGCTCGCCCTTGAGCACTCGGTGCCTGACCAGTTCGCCGGAGACCGCCCATTCCACCGGCCCGCCGCCCTCCGGGGATGACCTGCTGGTCACCTCCTGCCGATAGCCCGACACCCGCCCCACCAGCACGGTGGCCGACCGGCTCACCTGCATCCGCGGGCCGGCGGGGAAGGTCACGTCGGCCTCTCTGGCCAAACCAACTGCCATGAGTCACACTCCTGAGAGCTGGCCACCCGCGCCGCTTCTTCGCGCCGACGGTACGCTATCTCGGATTCTGGGCATGCACGTTGGCCGTATTGGCGATCGCCGCGCCGAGGTCGGGCGCCGTAGCGCCCCGGCCGTCTCCGCTGCCCCAATGCCTGACCCGCTCGCTTGGCACGCCCGCCCGCTTGCCGATGACTTCGCCAACGTCCACCGGCACTGTCATTCCGCACCGCCAGCTTATGTGCTTCAGGTAGATCAAGGCATCGTTTCGGGACACATCGTTGAACCACTCGATGTTCCTGACCGCCAGCCACGCCGTGAAGGAGTTCTTCATGGTTACGGACTCCAGGTCCCCGGCGGCTCCGGCCCGGGGGTCGGCCCATGGTGCCGGACCCAGGTCCGGACTGTCCTCGATGTAGACGGTGTTCTCCTCCCCTGGCATCGCGAATCGGCGATCCCCTCTGTAGTCATTCTCGCTGTTGGGTGTTGATTCGCGCATCGAAGAATGGCGGAAAGCCGGTGTGGGTCGGCTGGCAGGCTCGCCGTGTTCGCTGTGGCTACGGCAGCACTGCACGCTGTCGACATCGGCGGGGTCAGCGGGCAGATGAGCAGGCCTCGGTCGCGGATGCTCCTTACCACTCAGCGCTTGGCGCATGCCTAGCCGCAGACTTCGGCGCTGCCCACCATGGACTGCCCACGAGACTGAATCGGTCCTCTCCGAACGTCCGGCGGTGTTACGCGGATCGCAACTCAGGTTCGGGACGGGGCGGTCGCGCCGGGCGGACTCCACCGGTCTGCTCCCGTTTCAGAGTTGCCACTTACGCTGTGCACTTTCAGTCGCCGGTAACGGGCTGGTCGCGTTCGATGGTCACCATCGGCGGAGGCCAGAACACGCGGTCCCCCTTCTCTGTCAATTCATGCGCGTGGGTGCCACCGTCATCGACCTGATTGTCTGCTACGCTGTACAGTGTGAATTCGGTACCGTCTTTCTCGACACGGTAGACGAATGGACGTCCGCTGTACGGATCTATGGGAGCCTCCTTCAGGAAGCCGGGCACGAGTTCGCTGAGCGCTCTTGGCCACTTACCGTGCTTGTCGCGGTACTCGTGGAGGGCCACGACGCAGGACAGGGCGGTGCGGCACATGCGCGCCTCTTCGCGCAACAGGCGAGACTGAGTGGAACCAAGCGCCCCGCACCCAAACAGGCCCAGGCTGGGGATGTCCAGGATCAGGTCGCAGTACTTCTGGCGAAACCCGTCAGCACCTCTCCAGGCCTCGTGGAAGGGTAATGTCGCCCACTGCGCCGCCAATTCGCATGACTGGAGGTAAGCCTGCCAATCGTCCTTGGCAGAAGTTGCCCGTAACGCTACACGGAGTTCCTCAACGTTCCTGAACGGGCTGTTTCCGAACAAACCACGCGTCTCATCCGCTTGGTCGTCTCTGTTCAGCCAAGCCTCAGCCATCCCGGCGAGATCGGCGTGCTTGTCGGGGTTCTGAGCCCATTCATGCCAGGCTTCGATGTAGTCCAAAGTCCACAGGGTCTCGGCCTCATCGAGGGTGCTTGCTGTACAGCGTCGGTCGTCACCCTCACTGATTCTGGTCATCACCTCGCGCAGGCCGTTGGGAGGGTGGCGTTGAAGGAAGTTGAGAGTCTGTTCGCAGGCTGCGCGCTCAACCGCTATTGCCGTGAGCCGCTGAATCTCAAAAGGTAGCTGATATGCGTGGTCGGCGACTGCATGCACGCGGAGATTCCACTTGTAGGCTTCGTCCCAGTTGCCGTCGAGGGCGCAGGCGTTGGCAGCGACTCGCATGAGCTTGCCGAAACGCATCAACTCTATCCCGAAGGAATAGTACGCCGAGGCGTGCAGCCGGCCGCCGTCGGGGGCGAGCGGGCGGAAGCATCGCTCCCGGCGGACGGCCCTCTTCAGTGCCCCCAGCGTCTTGCTGTTTGCCTTCAGCCACTGCTGGATGATCCTCCTCTCCTCGGTAGTCCACTGATCGATCAGCGACAGGTCCACCAGATGGAAGTCAACATGTTCGTATGCAGCGTAATCCTCGCTGGGCGCCTTGCTCGACAGGTCGAAGAGGTACACGTAGCTAGCCTCGGCCTTGGCATACACGTTGGCCGCGTTCAGGCCGTCAAATCGGTCCACCAGCTTCTCAACGTAGGCGATTCGTTCATCAGCCGGGATAGTCGTCAAGTCCTTCTCGGTGCCCATCATGGCTAAGGCCGGCAGCAGGTAAGCAAGCATCGCGATCCTCTCTGTCGAGTGTCCATAAGTGTTCACTTTAACCACTGCACGACCTCAATCCAAGTGGACGATGCGACCTTGCGCTGATGAATCGCTTGACTTGGTGGAGAAGTCCGGTCGGGAGTCCGGATTGAGCCGCGGACTGCTCATAAGATGAGCCGGAGCTGCTGAATCGGTGGGCAACTTTGAGGTATGCTGCCGGCGGGAGTATTCTGTCTGCGCGCTATCGCTCCAGGACATGACCCGGTCGCGGCCACAACGGCATGTCCGAGGTCGCTACTGGCGCAAGGCCGGGGGCCGTGACCTGGCAGACACAAACGACTCGAGAGGTTGAGCAATGCACGCAATCATCTACGTCGCACTTTCGATCCTGGTGACCGGCGCCGGCGCTGAACCGCGGACCGCCGACACGGGCGGGCCGGCGTCCGCGCCTTATGACCTGCTTATCGACGGCGGAACGCTGATCGACGGGAGCGGCGAGCCCGGCAGACAGGCTGACCTGTTGATCCGTGGCGATCGCATCGCCCGAATTGGCCAGATAGAGGCGGCGGACGTCTCGGTGAAACGGGTGATCGATGCGACCGGCCTGGTAGTTACGCCCGGCTTCATCGACGCGCACAGCCACGGTGACCCGCTGAAGAGACCGGGGCTCGACAACTTCCTGGCCATGGGCGTGACCACGATTTGTGTGGGGCAGGACGGCTCCAGCCCGTCGAACCTGGGCTCCTGGATGCGGCAGGTTGAAGCATCCCGGACCGGTGCCAACATTGTGCCTTTCGTGGGCCACGGAACGGTACGCAAACTGTCCGGCGTTGGCTTGCAACCCGACCCAACGCCGACGCAGATGCAGGCCATGCAGTCGCTGGTACGGCAGGCCATGGTACGGGGCTGCTGGGGTCTGACTACCGGACTGGAGTACCAGCCTGGTTCGTTCGCCGATCTCGACGAGCTGATCGCCCTGGCCAAGCCTGTGGCGGCTGCCAATGGCTTGGTGATGAGCCACATGCGCAGCGAGGATGACGACAAAATCTCCGGGGCGCTGGGCGAACTGCTGGCTCAGGGGCAGGGTAGCGGCTGCCCGGTGCACGTCTCCCACATCAAGGTCACGTACGGGCACGGTGCCCCTCGGGCCGAGCAGGTGCTCGAACAGATGCAGACCGCCCGCCAGGCCGGCCTGACGGTCACCGCCGACATCTACCCCTACACCGCCAGCTACACGGGCATCGGCATCGTCTTCCCCGACTGGGCCAAGCCGCCGCACGATTACACCGAAGTCGTCAAGTCCCGCCGCGGTGAACTGGCCGACTACCTCCGCCGGCGGGTCACGCTCCGCAACGGCCCCGACGCCACTCTGCTGGGATCCGGCCCCCACGCCGGTAAAACCCTCGCCCAGGTGGCGAACGAGCTTGGCAAGCCCTTTGAAGACGTGCTGATCGACGACATCACCCTGAGCGGAGCCAGCGCCGCCTACTTCGTTATGGATGCAGAGCTGCAGGATCGTCTGCTGATCGAACCGCAGGTGATGATCTGCTCGGACGGCAGCGCCACATCGCGGCATCCTCGCGGGCACGGTGCCTTTGCCCGCGTCATCCGCAAGTTCGTCGTTGAAGACCAGCGCCTGCCGCTGGAAGAGGCGGTGCACAAGATGACCGGCCTCTCCGCCGCCACCGTGGGTCTGGACCGGCTCCGACGCGGACGCCTGGCACAGGGCTGGGCGGCCGACGTGCTGATCTTCGACCCCCTGGGCGTGCGCGACAATGCCACGTACGAGAAGCCACACCGACTGGCGACCGGGTTCGACCGAGTGATCGTCAACGGGCAGGTAGTCCGCGTGAAAGACCGCCCCACGGGCCTCCGGGCCGGCAGGCTGCTGCGCCGCCCCAGCGATAGCACGCTGCAACAGACGGTGGACAGCCTGCTGCTGGACTTTGACGGTACCGACACGCCCGGGGCCAGTGTGGCGATCGTCCGCGATGGTGAGCTTTTGCTGGCCAGGGGCTACGGACTGGCCAACGTCGAGGAC
>JANQGB010000940.1 GCA_028277545.1 Phycisphaerae bacterium
ACCGACAACGTGCTCTCCGCCGCGGGAGACAAGAAGTCCGACTTCATGACCACGACGGCCGCCGGCATCGACATCAACGGGACCGGCGGCCGGACTCAGTTGTCCCTGAACTACGACATCGCCCGCGAGACTTTCCTCCATCAATCGAAGCTCAGCGGGCTGCGTCACAACGCCCTGGGCATCGGCAGCGTCGACCTGATCGATGAGTATGTGTTCGTGGAAGGACGGGCCTCGGTCAGCGAGGAGCTGATCTCCCGCTCCGGGGCGGTCGCCGCCACCGACCGCGCAACCACGGGCGACAACCAGACGCGCATCGTCAACTACAGCCTGGCGCCGAGCTTCCGGCATGGCAACGACGGTTGGGCGGATTCGATCCTGACCTACCGGTTCAGTCAGGTCAAATTCATGAGCACGGGCGCGAGCGATGCCGGCACCGCGCCGGGGAACACGACGACTCACGAATTGATCTCGAGTCTGGAGAGTGGCCGCCGCTTCTCGGTGTTTCGCTGGTCCGGAGAGGCCACGACGACCTTCGAGTCCGAGCGGGGCGAGTTCCGTTCCCGGCGGGATCTGCTGGAAGGCTCGGGCGAGTATCTTGTCAACCGGCACATCTCGTTGCTGGTGACCGGCGGACACGACAATATCAGCGACAAGGCCCTCGACGACGTCGCCGAAGACAACAACAGCGGGTTCTTTTGGGAGGCCGGCCCGCGGCTCAGTCCCGGCCCGCGAACCACATTGACGGTCCAGTACGGGCAGCGGTTCGATTCCAACAACATCACTGGCGACTTCACCCATGAGTTTTCGCCGCGGACGACCCTGCAGGCATCGTATGAGGTCGAGATCGAGACCCAGCAGCGGGCTCTGAGCAACGCGCTGAACAACGCGATCCTGAACCCCCAGGGCCAGCTCGTCGATCCCAACACAGGATTGCCCTTGGACCCCAACAACACCGGCACCGACCTGGTGGACACGACGTCGCGGACCGACCGCTTCGAACTGGGCTTGAACGGAACGCGGGGCCGCAGCACGTTTTCGATATCGACGGATTTCACCGCGCGCGACCTGGGCACCCAGGGAGACAAGGAGAGAGTTTTCGACGTCTCCGGATCGCTCAGCCGTACCATGTCACCCAACTTGACCGCATCCGTCGATGCGAGCTTCTCGAGGACCATCCGGTCCCGCGCCGGCGCAACCAGCGACAAGACCCTCAATCTGGGGGCGACCCTTGGCTACTCGTTCAGTGATACGTTTACGAGTACCGTCAGTTACAGACACCTGCGCCAGGAGACCGGCGGTGACGAGGCCGCGCAACGCGAGAACGTCATCTCGGTCAGGCTGAACAAGACGTTTTAGGGCCGTTCCATGTACGTCGAGTATTTCGGGCTGCAGGCGGCGCCCTTTCAGCTCACGCCCGATCCTCAATTCTTCTTCGAGAGCAGCGTCCATTCGCGGGCCAAGGCGTACCTCACCTACGGCCTGAGCCAGGGCGAGGGCTTCATCGTCATCACCGGCGACGTTGGGGCCGGCAAGACGACCCTGGTCGGCCACCTGCTGTCGTCCCTCGACAGCGCCCGGTACATCGCGGCCAACATCGTGACCACCCAGCTTGCCGCCGACGACACCTTGCGCATGGTCGCCTCGGTGTTTGGCATTCCCCACGAGTCGGCGGACAAGGCCGTGATTCTGGAGCGCATCGAGGGGTTCCTGACGGCCCACCAGTCGGAGGGCCGGCGCTGCCTGCTGGTGGTCGACGAGGCCCAGAACCTGTCGTTCGAGTCCCTCGAGGAGCTGCGCATGCTGTCCAATTTCCAGTTGGACGGCCAAGCCCAGCTTCAGAGCTTCCTGCTGGGCCAGCCCCAGTTCCGCCGCACCCTGGCCCACAAGGAGCTGGACCAGTTGCGCCAGCGGGTCATCGCGTCGTACCACTTGGGCCCGATGAACGCGGAGGAGACCCGCGAATACGTGCTGTTCCGGCTGCGCGCCGTGGGCTGGGACAACAACCCCCGTTTCGCCGACGACGCATTCCACACCATCTTCGAGCAGACCGGCGGCGTGCCTCGCCGCATCAACGTGTTGTGCTCACGCCTGCTGTTGTTCGCCTCCCTGGAAGAACGGAGTGCCATCGCGGCGACCGACGTGGCCCAGGTGGCGCAGGACCTGGAGCAGGAGACCGAGCAGGTCCTGGACCACAGCGTGCCCGAGGAGGCCGAGGCCCGTCCGGGAGCGGCGGC
>JANQGB010000962.1 GCA_028277545.1 Phycisphaerae bacterium
CGCCAAGCACGACCAGCGGCATGACGCAGCCGTACACCTGCCAGGCCCCGCGATGGTGAATCAGGCTGTCACTGCGTAGGGCAAACCCCGCGTTGCAGAACGCACTGACTGAATGGAACGCGCTGTGAAACACGCGCTGGGCAACGCTGGTTACACCCTCGCCCCACATCGGATAGAGCATTGCCGCCCCGACCGCTTCGCAGAGGAGCGTGATCAGCACGATGAAGCGGATCATCTGGCGCAGTTGGCCAACGGTCTGGTGGCTGAGCGCGTCCTGCAGGGCGAGTGACTGCCGCAGTGAGAGCTGCCGGCCAACCAGGACTCCGAAGATGCTGCCAAAGATCATGATGCCCAGCCCGCCGACCTGGATCAGACCCAGGATGACCGCCTGGCCGAACGGCGTGAAGTCCGAGCCCGTGTCGTAGACCACCAGTCCGGTGACGCAGGCGGCGCTGGCCGACGTGAAGAAGCAGTTCAGGATACGCTTGGCCTCGTACTGGCCCTCCTCGTGCCTGTGTTCGGGGGTCATGGCCCGGGGCAGTGACAGCAGCAGTCCGCCGGTTACGATCAGCCCCAGAAAGCCCAGCACGACCAGCCGGGCGGGGTGAAGCCCGCGCTGCGACATCTCCAGGTTCAAACGCACCACGCCCACGCCGAAACGCAAGCCCAGCAACACCTGCACGACGACGACGGAGATAGCTGTCGCCCGCACCACGGGAAAGCGGCTGAACTCGAAGAGGGCCAGCACGGCCAGGGCGCCTCCGGCGACCAGCCCGACATCCAGGGCGTGTTCGCGCAGGCAGGTGAGTCGGTCGCAGGCGAAGATGAGCCGGTGGGCCAGCGAAGCGATGTAGAGCCCAACCGCCAGTAGTTGCACGCCCAGCAGCAGATCAGTAGGCAGCGGCGGCGCGTCGAAGCCGTATTCCAGGCAGACGGCCACCAAAGCCAGGCCGGCCGCCACTTTCAGAGCGACTGCTAGCCCGATGGCTGTCCGGTTTCCCGAAGAGGCGAATCGACGTTTCGCAACGGGTGGCTGCATCTGAGGTCGCAATAGAGCTTCACCGGGCGCCGGCGCACAACACCGCTGGCTCGCGGGTCGCGTCCTTGGTGGTCGCCGCCCGCGTCATCCGCGCCAGGACTTCAACTAAGGGGTACGGTGCCGGTTTGCAAGTCCGGGCCAGGCGCGCGCAGAGCCCGACATGTAGAGAGGGAATGCAAGCCCAACCGCCCAGCTCTGATTCCGCTCGTCAGGGCGGTGCCTGCCCGACTACGGACAACTGCTCATTGAGTTGCCGAACCTGGCCTTGACCGCCGAGCTGTCCACCGTGTTGATGATGCCGTCGGCGTTCACGTCGTAGCGGAAGTTCGAGGCGTCGACGCTCTGACCGAAGCGGGCCTTGATGGCTGAGAAGTCCAGCGTGTTGACCACCAGGTCTTCGTCGACACTACCCTCCAGGGTGGCGACGGCGTATTCACCGGCCACGCCACCGCTGAACGAGATTACGCAGCAGTTGTTGGTTGGCAGGGCCGGGTCGAACTGGACTGTTACCGTCGTCCCTCCATCGGAGATTGAGGTAACTGTCGTGGCGAAGGCGCTGCTCTGGGCGCAGGAAACCGACGCGGCGAAGTCGAACACCGGGGCGTCGACATCGAAGGAAAGTTCGCTCACACCGCCGAGGCGCCACTCCAGGTTGTCACCGGTGAACCGCAGCCCGTCGCCGATGCCGATTTCCACGCAGATTTCACCCGCCCCGGCGTGGGTGCGGCAACTGTAGCCCAGCAGCACGTTGGCACCCTGCGTGGTGGCGCAGCTCTGTCCACCGAACTCGGTCTCCAGGCCGGCTCCGTTGCGGGCAACTACGTCCCAGCAATAGTCGACCCCGTCGGTCAGGTCCAGGATGGTGATTCCCGCTGCCCAGTCGTCGCCGGTCCGCCAGGTGGCCGTGTCGCTGGCGGTGCCGTCGGCGGCGACGTACCTGCCGTCCCAGGCGCTGTCGGTGGTCGACGCACAGCGTACGGCAAACTCGGTGTGCGGCGGGTTGTCGCCGGGGTCGATGGCCAGATC